>NZ_LZSW01000062.1:0-71468 GCF_001665615.1 Mycobacterium sp. 852014-52144_SCH5372336 | reverse complement strand
CGCGGATGCGGATAACCACTTGGCATGCGCAACGCTCCTAAATCCAGGGATGTTGCACTGACCGTATGAATCTGCCCGTCGTTCGTGTGCGGGTAACCCACGTTCGGCCCCCGCGCGAAGACGCCGCCTAGGCTCGCAGCGTGGGATCTGGAAGCGACCCGTCTCCGTTCTCGTCGTGGTCGGACACGGTCGATTCCACCCGTTCGACCTTGCAACGACGCGCGATTTCGATGCTGTCGCGTGCGCCGCGACCGGTGCGGCAGGCCGGCCGGCTGATCGCCCGCACCGTCAACGACACGCTGCGTGATCGCGTACCCGGGCTGGCTGCCGAGGTCGCGCTGTTCTCCTTGATCTCGTTGCCGTCGCTGTTGATCGCGGTCCTCGGCTCGCTCGGGTTCATCGCCGACGCGCTCGGCCCGGAAGGCACGGCGCGACTACATCGACTGCTGCTCGAGGTGCCCAGCTCCTTTCTTGCCGAGCGAACCTTCGAGTCATACCGGCGCGTGGTCGAGGCCGGGCTCACGCAATCACGCGGAAGCGTGATCTCCATCGGAATTGTGCTGAGCCTGTGGACGGGTTCGCGGGCGGTGAACCGGTACCTGGAGACGATCACCATCGCCTACGGTGTCGAGCCCAGGCCTGCTTGGCGACGACGGCTGCTGGCGTTGGGGCTGACCGCAGGCGGGCTCCTCGGCGCAGTGGCGATTCTGCCGCCCCTTGTCCTCGGGCCTGACCTCGTGGCGTGGGTCACGCCCGACCCGCTGACCGAAAGTACTTTGCGCGCACTGGATCTGCTGTTCTGGCCCGGGGTGGCGCTGCTGATCCTCGTCGGACTGGTCACGCTGTATCACCTAGGCGTGCCGTGGCGATTGCCTTGGCGCCGCGACATTCCCGGGGCGGTGCTGGCGATGGTCCTGTGGCTGGTGGCATCGGCGGGGCTTCGCGCGTACCTGGCGGTCAGCGCGCGTGACGACGCCGTATACAGCCAGCTCGCCGTGCCGATCGCCGTCGTCCTGTGGCTCTACATCACGGCTTTCGCGGTGCTGCTCGGCGCGGAGTTCAACGCCGAGATCGAAAAGATGTGGCCGCACGAGAAGTATCCGTGGCGGCTACGTCGGCGACGACGAGCAAGCTAGGCCTCCCCCCGGCCCGCCGACTGTGGGGTTATGTCACGCGAATCCGTGCCAGGCGTGCGGGTAACCCACGTTCGCGGCGACGACGAGCCCGCCCCGAGTGTGCCTGAACCGCGGTCACGTCTGTGTGGCCAGCAGGAAGCACAAGTAGCCCACGTAGGCGGTGACCATCGCCACGCCCTCGGCGCGCGAGACGCGCCGCCCAGTGATGAAAATCGGGATGCAGGCCAGCGCGACGATCACCATGATCGGCAGGTCGATTGTCACGAGGCTGGACGGCAGCTTCAGCCCCTGCGCCGGCACCAGGCAGGTCAGGCCGAGGATGAGCAGGATGTTGTAAATGCTGCTGCCGATCAGATTGCCGATCGCGATGTCCCTGTCACCGCGCAAGGTGGAGATCATGGTGGTCACCAACTCCGGTGCAGACGTGCCGATCGCGACCACCGTCAGGCCGATCAGCGCATCGGAGACGCCGAACTGACGCGCCATACCGACCGCCCCGTCGACAAGCCAATCCGCTCCCAGCACGACGACCGCGATACCGCCCAGCGTCATCGCGACATTGGTCGAGGTCCGCCGCCGTTTGGTCGTCGCCGAGCCGACCTCGTCGGTCGCGTACTCGGCAACCAGCTCGGCCGCGAATTCGACGGCGACGGCGTGGGATTCGCGTCGAGCCGACCAGATCACCGCGGCGGTGTAGACGACCGCACACACGACCAGGATGGCGCCGTCGAGCCGGGTCAGCACGCCATCGGCGGCCAGCACCAACAGCAGCAGCGCCGCGACACCCATGATCGGCAGTTCAAACCGGATGGTGCGCGACTGCAACGTCAACGGCACCAGCGCAGCGCTGAGACCGAGGATGAGCAGCACGTTGACCACGTTGGTGCCGGCGATGTTGCCGACCGCCAGCGCGCCGCTGCCCTCCCCCGCCGCAACTACACCGACCGCCAATTCCGGCATGCTGGTCCCGACCGAGACCACCGTCAGCCCGATGACGATCGGGCTGATCCCCAGTCGCACAGCGACTCCGGCTCCACCGCGGACCATCACGTCGGCGCCGACGATCAATGCGCTCAGCCCAGCGAGGAACCACGCGAAGTTCGCCAGCATCAGGTCATGACCGTCGAGAGTGGGCTCGTGTCACGCCAAACACGTATACCGCGTGCGGGTAACCCACGTTCGCCGCACCCCGCCACCCCGCACCCCGCGCACCCCGGGCACAAAAAAGCCCCCGGGCCGTGACCCGGAGGCTTTTTCGTGAACTCTTACCGATAGTCGCTGTAGCCGTAGTCGTCCAACGGCACCGCGGCACCGGTGGCCTGGCCGAAGTCCGGGCTGTAGTACTGATCCTCGTAAGACGGGATCGTGTACGCCGCAGCGCGGGCTTCTTCGGTCGGCTGCACCTGGATGTTGCGGTAGCGGTTGATACCGGTACCGGCCGGGATCAGCTTGCCGATGATCACGTTCTCCTTCAGACCCTGCAGCTTGTCGCTGCGGCAGTTGATCGCCGCATCGGTGAGCACGCGGGTGGTCTCCTGGAACGACGCCGCCGACAGCCACGAATCGGTGGCCAGCGACGCCTTGGTGATACCCATCAGCACCGGACGACCGGCCGCGGGCTCGCCGCCCTCGGCGACCACCCGACGGTTCTCGGTCTCGAACTCGCCACGCTCGGTCAGCGAGCCGGGCAGGAATTCCGTGCTGCCCGAATCGATGATCGTGACGCGACGCAGCATCTGCCGGACGATGACCTCGATGTGCTTGTCGTGGATCGACACGCCCTGAGCGCGGTAGACCTCTTGGACCTCCTTGACGAGGTGGATCTGCACCTCGCGGGGGCCCTGGACACGCAGCACCTCGTGCGGGTCGGCAGCACCTTCCATCAGCTGCTGCCCCACCTCGACGTGGTCGCCGTCGGCGAGCAGGCGCTCGGTGCCGTCGTCGTGCTTGAACACCTTCAGGCGCTGACGACGGGAGAGCTTGTCGTACACCACTTCTTCGCCGCCATCGTCGGGAACGATGGTGATCTTGTAGAAGCGCTCGCCCTCCTCGAGTTGCACCCGGCCGGTGACGTCGGCGATCGGCGCCTTGTTCCGCGGGATGCGGGCCTCGAACAGCTCCTGCACACGAGGCAGACCACCGGTGATGTCCTCACCGACGCCGCCCTGGTGGAACGTGCGCATGGTCAGCTGCGTGCCGGGCTCGCCGATGGACTGCGCGGCGACGATGCCGACGGCCTCACCGATGTCGACGAGCTTGCCCGTAGCCATCGAGCGGCCGTAACACATCGCGCACACGCCGGTGCCCGTGGCACAGGTCAGCACGGAGCGGACCTTCACCTCGGTGATGCCCGCGGCCAGCAGCGCCTCGATCGCCGGGTCGCCCAGGTCGTGACCGCGCTCGACGACCACGTTGCCGTCCTTGTCGACGGCGTCGGTGGCCAGCGTCCGCGCGTAGGCCGACGTCTCGATGTGCTGATCGCGCACCAAGGCTGCGTCTTTTCCGGAGCCCTGCAGCTCGGCCAGCGTGACGTTGATGCCGCGCTCGGTCTCGCAGTCGGTCTCGCGAACGATGACGTCTTGGCTCACGTCGACCAGACGACGGGTCAGGTAACCCGAGTCGGCGGTACGAAGAGCGGTGTCCGCCAGACCCTTTCGGGCGCCGTGGGTGTTGATGAAGTACTCCAGCACCGTCAGGCCCTCGCGGAACGAGGACTTGATCGGACGCGGGATGAACTCACCCTTCGGGTTGGTCACCAGACCCTTCATGCCAGCCAGGGTCCTGGTCTGCGTGAAGTTACCCGTGGCACCCGAGTCGACGATCGTGATGATCGGGTTGTCCTTCGGGTAGTGCGCCCGCAGCGCCTCGCCGACCTCTTCGGTGGCGTCCTGCCAGATCTTGACCAGTGCGTCGTTGCGCTCGTCGTGGTTGAGAGCACCGCGCTGGTACTTCTTCTCGATCTGGTCGGCTTCCTTCTCGTAGCGGTCCAGGATCTCCTGCTTCTGCGGTGGCACCAACACATCGGCCATCGACACAGTGACACCCGAACGGGTGGCCCAGTAGAAGCCGGCGTCCTTGAGCTTGTCCACGGTCTGCGCGACCACGATCATCGGGTAGCGCTCGGCGAGATCGTTGACGATCCGCGCCTGGACCTTCTTGTGCATCTGCTCGTTGACGAACGGATAGCCGTGCGGCAGAAGCTCGTTGAACATCACCCGGCCCAGCGTGGTTTCCGCGGTCCATGCGTCGCCCGGCTTCCAGCCCTCCGGGAACAGCTCGGCTTCCAGATCGGCGGACGGACGCAGCTGCGTCAACCGCACGCGGATCTTGGCCCGCACCGACAGCGCACCGCGGTCCATCGCCATGATGGCCTCGGCGGGCGAGCTGTACACACCGGTCTCCGGCTGATCCTTGGCGGCAGGCGTGTACTCGCCGGCATCGCCCTCGATCATCGTCGTCAGGTAGTACAGGCCGGTCACCATGTCCAGACGCGGCATGGCCAATGGCCGACCCGACGCCGGGGACAGGATGTTGTTCGACGACAGCATCAGGATGCGTGCCTCGGCCTGCGCCTCCGCCGACAGCGGAAGGTGCACGGCCATCTGGTCACCGTCGAAGTCGGCGTTGAACGCCTCGCAGACCAACGGGTGCAGCTGAATGGCCTTGCCCTCCACCAGCTGCGGCTCGAAGGCCTGAATACCGAGGCGGTGCAGCGTCGGCGCACGGTTCAGCAGAACCGGGTGCTCGGCGATGACCTCTTCGAGGACATCCCACACCTGCGGACGCTGACGCTCGACCATGCGCTTGGCGCTCTTGATGTTCTGCGCGTGGTTCAGATCCACCAGACGCTTCATCACGAACGGCTTGAACAGTTCCAGAGCCATCAGCTTGGGCAGACCGCACTGGTGCAGCTTGAGCTGCGGGCCGACCACGATGACCGAACGGCCGGAGTAGTCGACGCGCTTACCGAGCAGGTTCTGGCGGAACCGACCCTGCTTGCCCTTCAACAGATCCGACAGCGACTTGAGCGGACGGTTGCCCGGTCCGGTGACCGGACGGCCGCGGCGGCCGTTGTCGAACAGCGCGTCCACCGACTCCTGCAGCATGCGCTTCTCGTTGTTGACGATGATCTCCGGCGCGCCGAGATCGATCAGTCGCTTCAACCGGTTGTTGCGGTTGATCACGCGGCGGTACAGGTCGTTGAGGTCCGACGTCGCGAACCGGCCACCATCGAGCTGCACCATCGGGCGCAGCTCCGGCGGAATCACCGGAACGGCGTCGAGCACCATGCCCATCGGCGAGTTGCTCGACTGCTGGAACGCGGCGACCACCTTGAGCCGCTTCAGCGCACGGAGCTTCTTCTGCCCCTTGCCACTTCGGATGACCTCGCGCAGCTCCTCGGCCTCGGCCTCGATGTCGAAGTTCTCGATGAGCTTCTTGATCGCCTCGGCGCCCATCGCACCGGTGAAGTACTCGCCGTAGCGGTCCTGCAGTTCCCGGTAGAGCACCTCGTCGACGACGAGCTGCTTGGGCGCCAGCTTGGTGAAGGTGGTCCAGATCTCCTCAAGCCGGTCCAGCTCGCGCTGGGCCCGGTCGCGGATCTGACGCATCTCGCGCTCGCCACCGTCGCGCACCTTGCGGCGCACGTCGCTCTTGGCGCCTTCCTTCTCCAGCTCGGCCAGGTCGGCCTCGAGCTTCTGGGACCGCTCGGCCAGATCGAGATCGCGCTGATCCTCAACGGCCTTGCGCTCCACGGCCATTTCGGCTTCCAGCGTGGACAGCTCGTTGTGGCGCATCTCGTCGTCGACGGCGGTGATGACGTAGGCGGCGAAGTAGATGATCTTCTCGAGATCCTTCGGCGCCAGGTCGAGCAGATAGCCCAGCCGCGAAGGCACACCCTTGAAGTACCAGATGTGCGTGACGGGCGCGGCCAGCTCGATGTGGCCCATCCGCTCACGACGCACCTTGGCGCGAGTGACCTCGACGCCGCAGCGCTCACAGATGATGCCCTTGAAGCGGACGCGCTTGTACTTGCCGCAGTAGCACTCCCAGTCGCGAGTCGGTCCGAAGATCTTCTCGCAGAACAGGCCGTCCTTCTCCGGCTTCAGCGTGCGGTAGTTGATGGTCTCCGGCTTCTTGACCTCGCCGAAGGACCAGTTGCGGATGTCGTCCGCGGTCGCGAGACCGATACGGAGTTCATCGAAGAAGTTGACGTCTAGCACGTAACTCCCTTTCCCCTTTCGGGACTAGAAAACTATTAGGCCAAATCTTCTACAGAGGCAGATTCGTTGCGCGACAAGTTGATTCCCAGGTTCGCCGCAGCGCGCTCCAGGTCCTCGTCGTCGCCGTCACGCATCTCGATCGCGGCGCCGTCACTCGACAGCACCTCGACGTTGAGGCACAGCGACTGCAATTCCTTGAGCAGCACCTTGAACGACTCGGGGATGCCCGGCTCGGGGATGTTCTCGCCCTTGACGATCGCCTCGTAAACCTTGACCCGGCCGACGGTGTCGTCGGACTTGATGGTCAACAGCTCCTGCAGCGTGTAGGCCGCGCCGTAGGCCTGCATGGCCCAACATTCCATCTCGCCGAACCGCTGGCCGCCGAACTGCGCCTTACCGCCCAGCGGCTGCTGGGTGATCATCGAGTACGGCCCGGTGGAGCGAGCGTGAATCTTGTCGTCCACCAAGTGGTGCAGCTTGAGGATGTACATGTAGCCCACCGTCACCGGATACGGGAACGGCTCGCCACTGCGACCGTCGAACAGCATCGCCTTGCCGTCCTCGTCGACGAGCGTCTCGCCGTCGCGGTTGGGCAGCGTGGACCCCAGCAGACCCTGCAGCTCGTTCTCGCGGGCACCGTCGAACACCGGTGTCGAGACGATGCTTCCCGGCTCGGACTCCAGCAGCTCCTTGGGCAGCGCATTCGCCCAGTCCGGTGAACCGTTGATCTTCCAGCCGCTCTTGGCCACCCACCCGAGGTGGGTCTCCAGGATCTGACCGATGTTCATACGACGCGGCACACCGTGGGTGTTCAAGATGATGTCCACGGGGGTGCCGTCAGGCAGGAACGGCATGTCCTCGACGGGCAGGATCTTGCCGATGACGCCCTTGTTGCCGTGGCGTCCGGCCAGCTTGTCGCCGTCGGAGATCTTGCGCTTCTGCGCGACGTAGACGCGGACCAACTCGTTGACGCCGGCGGGCAGCTCGTCGTCATCCTCGCGGGAGAACACGCGGATGCCGATGACCTTGCCGGACTCACCGTGCGGCACCTTGAGCGACGTGTCGCGGACCTCGCGCGCCTTCTCACCGAAGATCGCACGGAGCAGCCGCTCCTCCGGGGTCAGCTCGGTCTCACCCTTCGGTGTGACCTTGCCGACCAGGATGTCGCCGTCGCGGACCTCGGCACCGATGCGGACGATGCCGCGCTCGTCGAGGTCGGCCAGCACCTCATCGGAGACGTTCGGGATGTCCCGGGTGATCTCCTCGGCGCCCAGCTTGGTGTCGCGGGCGTCGATCTCGTGCTCCTCGATGTGAATCGAGGTGAGCACGTCCTCTTCCACCAGGCGGTTGGACAGGATGATCGCGTCCTCGTAGTTGTGGCCCTCCCACGGCATGATCGCCACGAGCAGGTTCTTGCCCAGCGCCATCTCACCGTTCTCGGTGCACGGCCCGTCGGCGATGACCTGACCCGCCTCGACCCGCTGGCCGGCGTCCACGATCGGACGCTGGTTGGCGCAGGTGCCGTGGTTCGACCGCGCGAACTTGCGCATCCGGTAGGTGTGCCGGGTGCCGTCGTCGGCCATCACGGTGACGTAGTCGGCCGAGACCTCCTCGATCACGCCCGCCTTGTCTGCGACGACGACGTCGCCGGCGTCGATCGCGGCACGCAACTCCATCCCGGTGCCGACCAGCGGGGCCTCGCTGCGCACCAGCGGAACCGCCTGGCGCTGCATGTTGGCACCCATCAGGGCGCGGTTGGCGTCGTCGTGCTCGAGGAACGGGATCATGGCCGTCGCGACCGACACCATCTGGCGCGGCGAGACGTCCATGTAGTCCACCTCGCTCGACGAGATCTGCTCGACCTCGCCGCCCTTGCGGCGGACCAGGACGCGCTCCTCGACGAAGCGGCCGTTGTCATCGATCGGCGAGTTGGCCTGCGCCACGACGTGGCGGTCCTCCTCGTCGGCGGTCAGGTACTCGATGTCATCCGTGACAACACCGTCCTTGACCTTGCGGTACGGCGTCTCGATGAAGCCGAACGGGTTGACCCGCGCGTACACCGACAGCGAGCCGATCAGGCCGATGTTCGGACCCTCCGGGGTCTCGATCGGGCACATGCGCCCGTAGTGCGAGGGGTGCACGTCGCGGACCTCGAGGCCGGCGCGCTCACGGGACAGCCCGCCGGGGCCCAGCGCCGACAGGCGGCGCTTGTGGGTCAGACCCGACAGGGGGTTGTTCTGGTCCATGAACTGCGACAGCTGGCTGGTGCCGAAGAACTCCTTGATCGCCGCCACGACGGGACGGATGTTGATCAGGGTCTGCGGCGTGATCGCCTCGACGTCCTGCGTCGTCATGCGCTCGCGCACGACGCGCTCCATCCGCGACAGGCCGACCCGGATCTGGTTCTGGATCAGCTCGCCGACGGTGCGCAGACGACGGTTGCCGAAGTGGTCGATGTCATCGACCTCGACGGGAACCTCGACACCACCCGGAACGGTCATCGTCTTGTCGCCCTGATGCAGGCGCACCAGGTACTCGATGGTGGCGACGACGTCCTCTTCGGTCAGTGTGGTCGCCGTGGTCTGTTCCGGATTCTCGGTGATGCCCAGCTTCTTGTTGACCTTGTAGCGGCCGACGCGGGCCAGGTCGTAGCGCTTCTCCTTGAAGAACAGGTTCTCCAGCAGGGTCTGCGCGGACTCCTTGGTCGGCGGCTCGCCCGGGCGCAGCTTGCGGTAGATGTCGAGCAGCGCCTCGTCGGTTCCGGCGGTGTTGTCCTTCTCCAGCGTCGACATCATGATCTCGGAGAAGCCGAACCGCTCCGTGATCTGCTCGCTGGTCCAACCGAGCGCCTTGAGCAGCACGGTGACCGGCTGACGGCGCTTGCGGTCGATGCGCACCCCGACGGTGTCGCGCTTGTCGACGTCGAACTCCAGCCACGCACCGCGGCCGGGGATCACCTTGACGCTGTGCAGCGTCTTCTCGGTGGACTTGTCGATGTTCTCGTCGAAGTAGACGCCCGGCGAGCGGACCAGCTGGCTCACCACGACACGCTCGGTGCCGTTGATGATGAACGTGCCCTTCTCGGTCATCATCGGGAAGTCGCCCATGAAGACCGTCTGGCTCTTGATCTCACCGGTGTTGTTGTTGATGAACTCCGCGGTGACGAACAGCGGCGCCGCGTACGTCATGTCCTTGTCTTTGCATTCGTCGACGGGGGCCTTGACCTCGTCGAAGCGCGGATCGGAGAAGGACAGCGACATCGAGCCGGAGAAGTCCTCGATCGGGCTCAGCTCGGAGAGCACCTCTTCGAGGCCACCAACGGGGTTCTCCTCGCCGCGCTCCTTGGCCTTCTCACGCCAGGCCTCGGAGCCGATCAGCCATTCGAAAGACTCGGTTTGAACGTCAAGAAGCCCGGGAACCTCGAGGGGCTCACGGAGCTTTGCAAAGGAAATTCGGTTTGGTGCTCCGGGGACGGAGTTTTTAGTAGCTTCTGCTGTCTTGCTTGGGCGGGACCCTGCCAAGATGCATCCTTCCAGCACCTCATGCGACTATCGTCCCGGTAGACCACCGGTCCGTTTCGTCGCGATATCTGCGTCGGTTCGGCTGGCCACTCACGACCACAAACTTCCCGAACGCACGGCACGCGACTAGATCACTGAGCTGGGCTCAGGCTAGGACATCGGTGTCAGGTGCGGGTTTAGGTGGGCAGGATGCAGCCAGCGCAACGTCCAACAGTACCGCAGGACGGCGTATTCCTCAACATCCGCAAAACATCCACAACCCAACCGCATGTATGGCACGCATCGGGGCGCTGGCTGGCGACTCGATCCTTCTCATACGTCCATACATTGCTGCAGAACAGATTGGCCCCTCGGCGGCTTCCCGTCAAGAGATAACACGGGTTGTTGTGGAGTTTTGCGTCAGGCGGCGACCGCGTTGCTGCAGTGCCCGGACCCGGTCGAGCCCACCGATTCGCGGACGCATACCGGATCCATAGAGAACAAGCCGTCGGCCAACGGCATGAACGGCTCCAGGAAGTTCAGCAGGAACGGCTTGGTCAGGGTGTTGGGCAGCGCGACCACGGTGGCCCTGCCCGCCGGGGTGTCGAAGCTGTACTGCTCGCCGGGCTGCAGGTAGACGCCCTCCTTGGCCCCCTCCGGGTCGAACATGTCGTTGACCCATCCGACCATCAGCATCTGCGCGGCCGCAGAGTTCTCGGGGCGCGAGAACCCGGCGACCAGCTCCTGCGCGAACTGAATCAGTGGATTGCCGCCCCGCATGGCGTCGACGTGTGAGCCGTTGACCAGCGTTACGCCGACGAATTGGCCGGGCCGCGCCGCGAGGGTCGCGTCGAGGCCGGCGCCGAAGTTGTTCCACATGTAGACCGGCGCGGCGAGCTGATAGATCGGGATATCCTGCGGAACCTTCCTCAGCGACTCCGTCATCACCGCCGGGTCGCCGAGCGCGACACCGTCGAGCAGCACCACCCCGGCGAGCCGGTCGACGGTTTGCTTGTCGACCATGTAGCCGGCCACGCCCGAGACGGCACCGCCGCCGAGCGAGTGGCCCATCAGCACGACGCGATCCGGGATCGGGCCGGAATAGCCGGCGGCGCGCGCGCTCTCGAGCAACGCGGTGTTCTCGCCGTCGAACAGTCCCGCCATCGCCTCGTGCATCGGCGCGCCTCCCAGCCAGCATCCGTCGAGAGCGAAGAAGTTCGAGCTGATCGACGGCGCGACCACGATGCTGTTGGTGCGTTCGGCCAGCGCGGCTGCGGTGTGGCTGTACCACGGGGCGCTGGCGAGGAAGCCGTGCTGCAGATAGACCAGCCGATCAGGCGGTGGCGCGCCGTCGGCTGTCTGCGGGATGTACCAGTCGGCGGGCACCTCCACCCCTTCCCCTTCGGCGCATGCGCAGTCGATCCGCAGCGTCGAGGAGCGCACGGTGACCGTGCTGTTGGGCGGCAGGATCGGTGGGCCGCCCAGGAGCCGGGTCGCGACGGCGTAGAGGTCGAACACGATCGTGCCGATCACCCGCAGGATGAGCGGGATCTGGGGTGCGGTCGCGGTGGTCACCGCCGGTGGCGCCGACGCGAAGGCCACCGCGTGCACACCGAAATCCTCGGTGTCCTCGACGACGGTGGCGGCCGGCTGTTCGAGGACGACCGCAGTGCGTTCCTCGGCGGCCGGGTCGACGGTGCGGTCGATTTCGGCGACGAGGGCGGCCTTGTTGACGGCCGTATCTTCGGTCGGGCCGGTGGTGGTTTCCCGGTTGACGGTGGCAGCGTTCGGAGAGACCACGGCCGTCGCCCGCTGGTCTGTGTGGTCACGGTCCGAGCGTGACGTCGCGACCTCTTCGATCACCTCGGCGTCGGTCGTGGGTACCTCGTTCGCGGAATCGTCGACCACCGGCTGCTCGGTCACGGGCTGCTCGACCGCCGGCTGCTCCACCACGGCGTCGGTGGCCGGAGCATCGTCGGTGACCGTGGCGGCGGTCTCGGCGTCCTTTGCCTCAGCTGTTGCGGTGTCGGTGTCTTTCGGCGTCGCCGCGGGCTTTTTCCGGTCGGCGCTACGGTCCGCCTTGTCGGTCGCGTCGGAACTCTTCGCATCCTTCGTGTCGTCGGGCGCCGTCGCGCCGACGCGGGTGCGCGGCGCGTCGCCGGTCGTGCGCGCGGTCGTTGCGTTCGAAGCCCGGGACGAGGCAGCGCTGCCCGTCGGTTCGCCGGCGGCCGAATCCTTCGCACTGTCAGCGGAATTCGACGACTCGGAGGACGTGGATCCACCGCCATCCGACGACGAACCGTCGTCAGCGACCGCCGCACCCGCACCGGCGAGGATTGCCGCCGACAGTCCTGCGGTGACGACACCCGCTCTCAACCACACCAGAAACCGGTCGACCATGACCTCTCCCGCTCGACGACGGGAGAAAGATAACGGGTTTGCTGGCCGCGAACCGGCCTTATGCGAAAGTTTGCGCGTGCTGGGACGGCGCGACCACCGAGGCGACCCGCTCGACACGCACCGGGACACCGGTCAACCGGGCCATCCCGGCCAGGCTCTCGATATCGGCCGGATCGCTGGACATCAACAGGTTGACGTTAGCGCCGCCCGCGTCGTTGGCGACCCGCCAGCCGGCCGTTCCCTTGTGTCCCCAACCGTGCGGGACCGCAATCACGGAAGCCACGATGTCCTTGGTGGCGGTGACCGCAACCTCGATCTGGCCGTGCGGCGAGGTGATCCGGACGGTGTCGCCGTCGACGATGCCGGCGGCGGCCGCGTCGTCGACGTGCATGAGCGCTCGGTGCGTACGTTCACCGCGCATCAGGAGCGGCGAGTTGTGCATCCACGAGTTCTCCGACCGCGCCTCGCGCATGCCGATCAGCCGCATCGGATAGCCGTCGGCGACGCGGCGACGCGACAGCTTGTCGACCTCGGCGGCGATCTCGTCGTGGCGCAGACGCACCAGGCGGCCGCGGTAGACGACGATGTCCCGCAGCACGCCGGCCCGCAGATGGTCCGCCAGCACGACGCCGTGCGGACGGTTCCTGGTGAGTTTGGCGAAGCTCAAGCCGCGCCGCAGGCCAAACCGGTCGCCGCCCTCGGCCAACCGGATCACGGCATCGGCGAGCGTCCGCGGGCTGAGTTGAACACCAAACGCCGACAACATCTTTCGCACGCCAGCGAGCATCGCGAGGCCGGGCGTCGACCGCCACATCCTGGCGGTGAGATCGCCGATGATCTCCCACTCTGGGCGGGCCTGGCCCACCGGAGCGACGACGGCCTCGGTGGCTTGCCGGAACGGTGTGGGTTGCAGCGTCTGGAACGGCAGCGGGAAGTCGTCGCGTTCGTACATCGACGTCGCGGGCAGCACGTAATCGCAGTGCGCCAGCGTCTCGTTGAGGTAGAGGTCGATCCCGACCATCAGCTCCAGGGACTCCAACGCGGTCTCGAGTTCGTCGCCGTTGGGCACGGAAAGCACCGGGTTGCCCGCGCCGACGAACAGCGCCCTGACCTGTCCGCGTCCCGGCGTGGCGATCTCCTTGGCCATCACGCCCGCGGGTTCGGAACCGAGGACGGAGGGAAATCCGCCGATGCGTGACCGTTTGCGGGTGTAGACGGTGCGCAGCAGCGCCCCGCCGGCCTTGTTGAGCCACCGCTCCCCCGGTATGCCGAGCCTGCCGAACATGCTGCCGCCCGGCACGTCGAGATTGCCGGCCACCAGGTTCACGGCGTCCAGTAGATACGTCGTCAGCGTCCCGTTTTCGCCGATGCTGGTGCCGACACGTCCGTACACCGCGGCCCGTTCGGCCCCGGCCAGGTCGCGGGCCAGCGTGCGGACGGTGTCGGGGTCGACCCCGGTGTGCGCCTCGGTGACTTCGGGGTTGAATGGTTCGGCCAGCCGCTCGAGCCACTCCGCGCCGTTCGCTTGCTCCGCGAGGCGTCGGCGGTCGGCCAGGTTCTCACCGAACATCACATGCAATAAGGACAGCAGTAGGTAGGCGTCGCCGTCGGGGACGATGCCCAGCCACTCGAACTGCGCCGCCGTCTCGGTCCTGCGGGGATCGATGACCAGCACGCGGCCACCCCGCTTGACGATGTCGTGCATGCGGTCCCGGATCCGCGGCGCGGTGAGCACGCTGCCGTGTGAGATGACGGGGTTGGCGCCGATGACCACGAGGAAGTCGGTGCGCAACACATCGGGTACGGGCAGCGCGAGCGGCGACCCGTAGAGCAAGTGGCTGGCGACGAAGCGGTTGTTCACGTCCTGCGAGCCTGCGGTGAACACGTGCAGGCCTCGGCCGGGACCGCCGCGCAGACCGAGCCCGAATCCACCCATCAGCATGCTCAGGCTCAGCGTGTATGAGTAGCTGAACGCGCCTGGGTTGCCGAAGTACCAGCCGATCGCGCCAGCCCCGTGCCTGCGGTGGATCTCGGTGAGCCGGGCGGCGATGTCGGTCATCGCCTCGTCCCAGCTGACGGGTTCGAAGCCGCCTTCGGATGTGGGAGCACCACCCGCTTGCGGGAGACCGCTTGCGCGAAGACCGTCAGCGCGAGCGCGTCGCCGCAGTGGCGTGGTGACCCGGTCGGGGTCGTTGACCACCTCGGTGAAGGCGATGCCCTTCTGGCAGGCGAATCCCGACGAGACGGGATGATCCTTGTCGGGGCGCAGTTCGATCAGCCGACCGTCCTCGACGGTCGCGATCATGCCGCACAGCGGTTCGCAGATCCGGCAGAACGTCGGATGATGTTCGCGCGTCATCTTTCAGCGCGAGCGCTCATCGACGTCACATCAGGGGCCTACTGCTGTGCGCGCGGGATGGCGCCCGTCGGGGCTTCTTCGTCGACGGTGTTGTGCCGGGCCGTCGTGGCATCCGGGAAGGCGCTGCCCGACTGGGTGTTCGAGCCTTCGAGGTCGGCACGGATGGCTTCCTGCGCCTTGGGCGGCAGGGTGTGCATGATCTCGCGCACCCGGGCCTGCCTGCGGTAGACGGCTTGGCGCTCCGGCATACCGGGCGTCGCCTGGATCTGCGGCGGCACACCCTCGATCTCCTCGACACCGCCGTCGTGGTGACCGGCGTCGATCATGGCCTGCTCTTCGGCCATCGTCGACTCGTCCTTCTCCTCGGACATACCGATCGGGCCGATACGGCGACCGTTGAGGAACTGCCGCACGACGGGCTCGTCGCTGGTCAGCAGCACCTCGCGCGGGCCGAACATCACCAGGTGCTTGCGGAACAGCATGCCCATGTTGTCGGGCACGGTGCGGGCGATGTTGATGTTGTGCGTCACGATGAGGATCGTGCAGTCGATCTGCGCGTTGATGTCGATCAGCAGCTGGGAAAGGTAGGCGGTACGAACAGGGTCCAGACCCGAGTCCGGCTCGTCGCAGAGGATGATCTGCGGATCGAGCACCAGGGAGCGGGCCAGCCCGGCACGCTTGCGCATACCACCGGAGATCTCGCCGGGGAACTTGTTCTCGTCGCCGGCCAGACCGACCAGCTCGAGCTTCTCCATGACGATCTGGCGGATTTCGCTTTCCTTCTTCTTGGTGTGCTCACGCAAGGGGAAAGCGGTGTTGTCGTAGAGGCTCATCGAGCCGAACAGCGCGCCGTCCTGGAACATCACGCCGAACAGGGTGCGGATCTCGTAGAGCTCCTTGGCGGTGCACTGGATCACGTCGGTGCCGTCGACGATGATGCTGCCGCGCTCCGGGCGGAGCAACCCGATCAGCGACTTCAAGAACACGGACTTGCCCGTACCGGAGGGGCCGAGCAGAACGCTCACCTCACCGGGCGGCAAGTCGAATGTGACGTCCTCCCAGATTCGCTGGGGGCCGAAGGACTTGGTCAGTCCCTCAATCTGGATGCCAATGCCCACGCGAGATCCTTCCGCCAATCATCGTCACGCCACAGGCTTCACCGCTTGTGGCTTGAGTCACTGTAGCCTACCGCTTCCGGCCACAACACGAGTCTGGTGTCGATTGTGACCCACCGAAAAAACGACTGTGGGGCCGACCCGTTTGCTGGATCGACCCCACAGTTGTGGTAGTGCCGGCGAGCCGGCGCGGTGTTACTTGACGGTGACCGTCGCGCCCGCGGCCTCGAGCTTGGCCTTGGCGTCGTCGGCGGCGGCCTTGTCGACCTTCTCGAGCAGCGGCTTGGGAGCGCCGTCGACGAGGTCCTTGGCCTCCTTGAGACCCAGGCCGGAGACGATCTCGCGGACGACCTTGATGACGCCGATCTTCTTGTCGCCGGCACCCTCGAGGATGACGTCGAACTCAGACTGCTCCTCGGCGGCCTCAGCGGGGGCGCCACCGGCGGCGGGGCCGGCAGCCGCGACGGCGACCGGGGCAGCGGCGGTGACCTCGAAGGTCTCCTCGAACTTCTTGACGAACTCGGAGAGCTCCAGCAGCGTCAGTTCCTTGAACGCGTCGAGCAGCTCGTCGGTGGACAGCTTGGCCATGAGTGGTCCTTTCTGATTCTTACTTCTGGTTGCGATTTGTGGAGTCCTGGGGCGTCAGCGCCAGGGGCGGCTCCACAAATCGCGGGTTGGGGTGGGTTAAGCGGCTTCTTCGCCGGCCTTCTTCTCTTGCAGAGCGGCGGCCAGCCGGGCGACCTGCGACGCCGGAGCGTTGAACAGGCCGGCGGCCTTGGACAGATTCGCCTTCATCGCGCCGGCCAGCTTGGCCAGCAGCACCTCGCGCGACTCAAGATCGGCGATGCGCTCGACCTCGGACACGCTCAGCGGGCGGCCGTCCATATAGCCGCCCTTGATGACGAGGGCCTTATTGTCCTTGGCGAACTTCTTGATCGCCTTGGCGGCGTCGACGGCCTCGCCCTTGACGAACGCGATCGCGGTGGGACCGACGAACAACTCGTCGAGCCCCTCGATGCCCGCCTCCGCCGCGGCACGCTTGACCAGCGTGTTCTTGGCGACTGTGTAGGTGGCGGAATCACCGAGCGAACGGCGCAGGTCCTTGAGGTTGGCCACCGTCAGCCCGCGGTACTCGGTGACGAGCGTCGCCGAAGCCTCCTTGAACTGCTCGGCGATGTCGGCAACCGCGGTGGCCTTGTCAGCCTTGGCCATGCATGCCTCCTCGTGGATGGGAACCGTGGGCCGAGTGAGGGTTGCGGGGCCGAAAAACGACGAACGCCCCGACGCAGACAGGTCGGGGCGCACAAAGCTGTAGCCTCGTCCTCCTGCGTGGGCCGCCCGGGTGATCCGGGACCTTCAACCGATTGCTCGAGCTATGTGCTCTTCGCGCGAGCGCTCATCGGTGACCGACGGTCTTCGGTGGAACGCCGTTAAGAATAGCCGACCGCCCCCTCATCAGCCAAAACGCACCTCCCCCATCTCCGCGAGCGTGCGCGTTTGCCCACGACACGCCGCGATTTTTCAGCCGCTTGCGCACGTTCACCCGGTCGCCAGCGTGCACAAACCGCCTAAACCCCGGCGACCGCAGCGACCGCCAGCCCGAACACCACCACAAGGAGGCCCACCCGCCGCCAGTGCAGCCGGTCCCACTGGCGCGCCAGCCCGCGGTCGGCGTCGGCGCCGCCAGACCAGCGCCCGATGCGGTTGTTGATCGGCACCATCAGCGCCACGGTCGCCGCCACCGCCAAGGCCATGGTCAGCGCCGCGGTGATGAACAGCCAGTCCACCCGCAACAGCACGGCCGCCACGATCAACACCACCAGCGCCGCTGCGTACCAGAACGGCATCACCTTGCCCAGCACCCGCCCGCTGTCGCTACGGGCCTGCGCGAAGGCCCCGTCGGGCAGCCGCCCCAGGACGGGGTTCAGGAACACCGCGACCGCGAGCTCGACGCCGACCAACGGTCCGACGATCAGCAGGGCCAGCACTCCAATGATTGCTTCCATCCCTCGACCGTGCCCGTTACGCTGCCACAAAACAAGGTACTGCCAAATTTGTCAGCTCAGGAGGAGTCATGGCGGTCTCCAAGAAGGGCGTCAACGAATGCCCGATCGACACCGCGCTGACGGTCATCGACGGGCGGTGGAAGGGCACCATCCTGTGGCGACTTCAGGACGGTCCGATGCGCACCGCGGAATTGCGGCGCAGCATCCCCGACATCACCGAGCGCATGCTCATCCGCCATCTGCACGAGTTGGTCGCCGACGGCATCATCGACCGCCACGATGCCCGCACCGTGCCGCCGTGCGTGCACTACTCGATCTCGGAATATGGCATGACGCTTGCCCCGGTGCTGCAGAGCCTGTGCGACTGGGGCCGAAACCACATGGACCGCAGGCACTCCCGGCAGACACGAAAGCGCACGCAACCGGCTTAGTCAGCCATCTCCCGTCTGCTGCCGCAGCAAGGCCGCCGCCCCGACCAGGCCTGCGTCGCTGCCGAGTTCGGCGGGCACCACCTCGATGCCGCGGATGAAGTCCAGCCCGGCGTAGGAGGCGAGTGCTTCCCGGACGGGGTCGAACAGCAGCGCACCGGCCTTGGCCACGCCACCGCCGATCGCGACCCGGTCCAGGTCGCAGACCGCGCCGACCGACGCGATCATCGCGCCCACCGCGATTGCGCCACGGCGAAACGCGCTCAGCGCCAGGGGGTCTCCTGCGTTTGCGGCGTCGGCCAGTTCCTTGGCGTCGGCATCGGCGGGCGCATCCCACCCCTGCTCCCGTGCCCACTGCGCCATGCGAGGGCCTCCGGCGATGGTCTCGACGCAGCCGCGCCCGCCACACGTGCACGGCGCGCCGTCCGGATCGACGACGATGTGGCCGACGTGGCCCGCGTTTCCGGTCCGGCCGTCGTAGGGAGCGCCGTCGAGCACCAGTCCGCCGCCGACACCGGTCGAAACCACCATGCCGAGCAGGAAGTCGGCGCCGCGACCCGCACCACGCCAGTGCTCCCCCATCGCCATGCACAAACCATCGCCGGCGAGTCGCACCGGCGTGTCGACCGCTGAAGCCACCCGCGAGACGATCGGAAACCGTTGCCACGAGCCGATATTGATCGGGCTGACGGTGCCCGCCGACAAGTCGATCGGTCCCGCCGAGGCGATCCCGACACCGCGGATCCGTCCACCGGCGGTGGCCAACGCTTCGGTGATCAACGAATCCACCGCGGCCCAGATCGTTTCCGCATCATCGTCCGGCGTCGGTGATTCGACCCTGTGCACCAGCGTGCCCGCACCGTCGACGAGACCGACGGCGATCTTTGTGCCGCCGATATCGAGGGCGAGAGCGAGATCGGCCATCAGTGCCGGTGGGTGTTGTCGGGTTGACGGGGATCGCCGGGATGCTCGTAGCCGGGGGCGAGTTCGACGGCCGCCGCACACCGGGCGTCCAGCCACAGCCGGAATGCCCGGCGACGCGCGGCGGCACGCAGATGCGCGGCCGCCTCCGCTGTATTGCTGAAGCGCAACGGGTTTCGCTCCTGGTACGACGCCACCTGGTCATCGGAGATGTCGATGCTCGCCGTCATCTCGGCGAACAACGCGCGGGCCAGCGGGTCGGCCAGCACCGAAGCCGCCACGCTGCCGATCTCCAACCGCACGGTCATGTCCGGCAGCACCTCGCCCTCGGGCGGCGCGTCAACGACGTTCAATCCGCGCGCCGCGCCCTCGGTCGCCACGACGCGCTCGGCTACCAAGAGCTGGGTCAGCCAACGCCGCAGCTGCCGACCTTCGCTGGTGCCGGGACGCGGCAGCGAGGAGGCGATTCGCGAAGCCCGTAGCGAGGCTTCGCGCGCGTCCACCTCGTCGAGAGACACCGGCACGCCGTCCACCGTCGCCGCGACGCCCGCCCATGCCGATTCGCTCACCGCACCGTCACCTTCACCGCGGGTGAATAGACGAGCTGTCCGGCGGCGGCCAATCGGATCAGTGCCCACCATTCGCCCGGTTCGACCCATTCCGGCGGTGCGACGTCGAAGCTGATCTCGGTCGTGCCCCGAGCGGTCAGCTCGACACCGGATGCCGCCGGTCCCAACCATTCCCACGTGCCCCACGGGCTGATCAGGTGTGCTTCGACCGCCACGTCCGCGCATGCATCGGTACCGACCCTGACCCCGATACGGGCCGTCTCACCGGCCACCACCTCGACCGGCCCCGGCCCGGCGACGAGCCGCAGCAGGGTGTCATCCGGCGGCGCGTCGACCGCGACGACGCATACGTCCTCGACCACCTGACGCCACGACGGCGGAATCGAGACATGCGCACCCGTCAACGCGAGTTCGGCGCGTATCGGATACAGCCCGGGTGACACCACATTCGGCGGGGTCACCTGCACGGTGGTGTCGATGTATTCGCCCGGAGGCAGCATGAACGGCAGCACGCCGGGTTCTGCGTTCCAGCCCTCTGGACACAGCAGCCGCACCCGACCGTGCAGAACCTCGTCGTAGCAATCGCTGGCCACGGTGAGACGAAGCTGCACTGAAGAATCCGACGCCATGATGTGCTGCGGGTGCAGGTGCGCGACGGCCGGCAGCCCGCCAAGCGCTGCCGGACCGCGGTTGTGCAGCCAGTACCTGGCATAGAGCGGTTGGGCCTGCTCCGCCTCCGGCGCGAGGACGGCATGGTCGGCATGCAGAACCTGCGGCAGATTGAACCGGGCCAGCACGGTGGCGACCTCGAAACCGTGCAACGACAGCCCGTCCGGCGTCACCTCCTGCACGCGGGGTTGCTCGAGCAGATCCACCCGGACCGCGGCGGACACCCGACGCAGCCCCGAGGTGACCGTGACTTCGTTTGTGCCGCCAGTGGTTTCGACCAGCCGCATCGCGACTCCGTCAGATGGGTGGACCGGCCGCGCGCTACCGCTTGCCAGCGGGTTGCCTGCGGCCTTCAGCGCACCGAGCCGCACCGAGCCCGCCGGCTGAATCTCCAACAACGAACCCGACGGGGGCAGGCCACCCACCGCCCCCCACTTCTCCGTCACCGCGAGAAGCGGGTTCGAGAACTCGGCGCTGCGAGCGAAGACGCCTGCCCGGCGCCAGTCGCCGTCCCCCGAGACCAGCGCGTAGTCGAACGTGTGCGTCCAGTGCTGTAACTGGAAGTTTGACCCGTCCGGCGCCGTGCGGCGCGGCGGATCGATCCACGTGCCCGAGGGCCAACCGGTACACGACCGCATCAGGGAAAGATTCAGTGTGCCATCCGATTCGACGGCAAACCCGGGCACACCGCGGTTCAGCACCGCCACCGTACGGTCCTCGAACGCTTCCATATCGGCAGGCGCCGATTGCTCGACGACGATCTCGAAGTCGGCCAAGTCGTCGACCACACCCGCCACCACATCGTCCAGAGCCGGGCCCGCGAGAACCAGCACCGGTAGTGCCCGCACATCGCGCAGGTCCGCGCTCGGCACCCACGCCTCCGCCAGCCGGACGGCCGCAGGCACCCAGACCCTGGCCGCACCGGTCGCATCGAGCTGTCGCTTCACCTCCTCGCGGTACACCGAATCAACGGCTTCGAGAACGGTTGCAGTGAACGGGTTTTCGCAGGGACCGCCGAGTGCGATCCGCACATCCGGAAGGTTCGAGTCGACGGCGAGATCACCGTAGCGCGGCCTGTCTGAGCCGCTGCACGTCGCGGTGACACCGCCGCGCGCAAGCGCAACCATCAGCGGTCGCGCCGTCGCGGAATCGTTTTCGGTCGGCGTGATCACCTCGGCAACCGAGACCGCCCAACACCCCTCGCCGACCCGGACCCGCACCGTCGACGACAGCCCGAACCAGCCGTATGCCGGGTTGTCCAGCGTCCACGGATGCGTCGCGGCGTCGACCGACATTTCGCGGTCATGTTCGTGCAGCAGCGCGAACCCGCGTCCGATCACCGCGTCACCGACCTCGCTGACCGGCATCGCACCGGGCACCGGGCACGACCAGCGCAGCCGCAACAGCCGGTCGGCGCCGGTGAATTCGTTGATCGTGGTCCGGCAGTCGACGCGCGCCACACCGTGCCACAGCGTGAGAACCTGCGTGTAGCGCAGCACATCGGCGACGGCGCCCTCGATCACCAGCCGCTCCCCGAGCGCTCCGCGATAGGCATGCACCGTCGCAGGCGATGACGACGAGCACACCACCGGGCCCGTGGGCAGGAGGTGCCACGGCCCCTCACCCGCCTCGGGATGCGCCGGGTACTCGTCGTACACCGCCAACTCGTTGCCGACCTCACCGTCAGCGATCACCGACCGGCCCGAACCACATTCGACCAACGACTCGACCGCGCCGCCTCGTGACGGATCGACCCGCAACCGGTAATGGTCGTTGCCGATCTCGTTTCCGCTCACCGGTTCCCACGCCGCTGCCGCGCCATCGCCGTCCAGGAGCCGGTAGGACTGCCACCCCAGTGACGGCACATCGCGGGCGAGCCAGCTGACCGTCCGCCCGCCGTGTTCGACGTGAGCGGGCATCTCCTCACCCGCAGAATCGACGACACGCACAGCTTCGACCGCCTTCGGGATGTGAGCGGTGACGACGTCGGTGCGCCTGTGCGCGAGGGGATTCCATACGACGACCGGTTCGTCGACCGCCCCCGACAGCACAGCCAGCGCATGGTCACGGGCGGCCCTTCCCAGCTCCCATGCGTCTCGCCAGCTCGTCAGCAGGTCGAGGTACACCTGGTCGGATTCCGAGCCGGTGATCGCATCGTGGTGCGCGCCGTATGCCAATTGCACCCACGCCTTGGCCAAGGCCGCCTGAGGGTACGTGGCACCGCCGAGAAGCCCGGCGAACACCGCGAACTTCTCGGCGTCGAGCACGACGTCTTCGGCAGCCCGGTTAGCCTGCTTGGTGTCGATGTAGGAGACGTCTTTGCCGGTGTAGATCGGGTTCATGTCCCGGGTCTGCGGTGACGCCTCGACACCGCGCTCGGCCAGTTCGGCGCGGACCGCGGCGAAGAACTGGCTGGGTATCGCGCAGATGAACCGCGGCCAGGTGTAGCGGGCGTTCCAATCTCGATGAATATCGGTGACCCACTTGTTCGGTGGCGTGTAGTCGGTGCCGACGGGCAGGAGCACGTTGCGAGTCAGCGCCACCTTCTTCAACGACGTGAACAGTTGGTAGGTCTCGGCTTCGGCGTCCGCCAGCGTCGGCGCCGAATCCATCCACCAACCGGCCGCGTAGTGAGCAGGCATGTAATGCGTCAGCAACCCGCGACCGGACGGGGAGAGCCAGTCGAATTCACTGCTGAACTGCATGCGCTGTGGGTCGCCGCCGCCGGCCATCGGGCCCCACTGATGGTGCGGGCCGCGGGCCCATGAACTCGACGTCAGCCCCGCATCGGCGGCCATCCCCGGAAACTGCGGGTCGTGGCCGAACGCGTCGAGTTGCCAGGCCGTCGCCGGGTCGGCTCCGAGTACGTCGCGCTGAAACCCGATGCCGTGCACGAAGTTCCGGATGGTTGTCTCGGGACTGGTGAGGTTGGTGTTCGGCTCGTTGTACGTTCCGCCCATGATCTCGACGCGGCCCTCGGCGATGAAACGGCGCAGATCGTCGCGATCCTCGGGGTGGGTGTCCCAGAACGGTTTGAGGTAGTCGACCTCGGCCAGCACGAACTTGTATTCCGGTTCCCTGCGGGCCATTTCGAGATGAGCGCTGACCAGATCGAAGCCGTTGGTCTGGCGGCACCGGCCCGGCGGGTCCTCGCTCCACACACTGGTGTAGGCGGCCTGCGTGTTCCACCACACCGGGTCGTAATGAAAGTGGCTGATCATGTACATCGTCCAGCCGGGTTCGGCGACGGTGAAGACGAACGGCGTGATGCCGTCGCCCGTGACGACCCGCGCCGGCCGCTGCTCACCGGGGACCGGGTCGGTGACGGTGACCGCCACCTCGACGGTGCCGTCGCCGACCGCCGCTCGCGCGTGGCCCGCCAGCCCGTCGCCGTCGACGCGCACCTCGCCGGCCCCATCGGTGTAGATCACCCGCACGATCTGCGACGGCGCGTCCGCGGGCCCGACGAACAGATCCGTCGACTCCGCCGAAGTGACCCGCACAACCAAACCCTACGGCGGTTTCGGTCGACGGTCGGTGCAGCTGAGAAATCAGGCGCGGGTGATGTCGACGACGAGAGCGCGGTGGTCCGAGATCGGAAGCGAAGGCGCGCAGCACCGCTGCACCCGCAGGCCACTGTCGTCGGTGACGATGTGGTCGAGTTGACGGTCGGGCTCATCGGCCGGGAACGTGACCGCCGAGGCGAGCGGTCGCAGGCGGGTCCAGCGATGAATCGTTTGCGGCACCATGTTCAGATCGCCCATCAGCACTCGCGGCGACGGGAAGCCGCGCATGTCACGCAGAAGATGGCGCAGCTGCATCCGATTCCACCCCGGCACGAACGACAGATGGGTGTTGGCGACGGTCAGCGGCCCCAGCGGAGTGTTCAACTGGCCGACGACCGCCGCGCGCGGCTCCTCGTTGACGACCTTCACCCGGTTCGGTCCCGGCAGATACATCGGAAACGGCACCGGAATCCGCGGCAGCCGCAGCACCTGCCACGACTCGGCGGGAAACCGCGACAGCAGCGCGATGCCGTAGGCGGCGGTCCCCGGTTGTTCGTCGCCGGTGGCCGCCATCCACGTGGCACCGGGTGTGCCGGAGATCGCCGCCACGAACCGGTGGCTCACCGCACCCATCGCTTCGGCGGCGACCGCGGTCAGGTCGGCCATCCCCGAGCGCGGCTGGTCGAGGTCGACCTCCTGCAGGGCCAGAATGTCGGCGTCGAGTTCCCGGACGGCCTCCACGAGGCGGTCTCGGTGAACGAGCCCGTCGTGCACACTGCGCCCGTGCAAGATGTTGAAGGTGGCCATCCGCATCTGCATGGGTACTAGCTACCCACAATGGCTGCTAGCCCATCAGTCGGCCCCAGGAGAGTAGTGCCCCAGAGAAACGATGATCTGCGCGACGCGCTCAAACGCGCGGCGTCGGCGTTGCGCGCCCAGGGTCCCGATTTCGCTCTCGGCGGCAGCTACGCGCTGTGGGTGTTCGGTGGTCCAGAACCCGTGCACGACGTGGATTTCGTGGTCGCCGAGCCCGACACCGAGAAGGCCGCGGCGACGCTGGAGGAGGCGGGTTTCCGGGTCGAGCGCACTCCTGAGGACTGGTTGTTCAAGGCGTGCGTCGAGGACGACTTCGTCATCGACGTGCTGCACCGGCTCAACGGCGTTCCGGTCGACAAGGAAACGATCCTGGCGGCCGAGGAGTACGACGTGCTCGCGATCCGGATGCGCGTGCTGGCGCCCACCGAGGTCATGCGCGAGAAGCTGAACTCCCTCAACGAACACCATTGCGACTTCGCCGCACTGCTTCCGGCGGTGCGTGCGGTCCGCGAACAACTGGACTGGGAGCAACTTCGCGCCGAGACCGCCGACAACCCGTTCGCGTCAGCATTCCTGATGCTGGCCGACCGCCTCGAGCTCACCGGCTGACGCTTCGTCGCAGCCGCTTCGAGACCACCTCCACGGCCTGTATCACCTCCGGCGGTGAGAGCACCCGGAAATCGCATCCGACCGTCGCGAAGTAGAGCACCATACGTTCGGGGTCGTCGGCACCGGCCGTGACGACGCATGCGTGCGGACCGTCGGGTTCGATCGTCGCCGATGACGGTGAGAAATGCTGGGCGACAACATCTTCCGGGGCGTCGAAGTGGACGCGCGCGACGTAACGGTACGGTGAGCTGCTGATCGACCGCCGCACGTACGTCGCCGCGTCGGGCGCCTCGCGGGGCACGAAGGTGCCGCCTTGGGCGCGCACGTCGTTCATCCGGTCCAGGCGCAGACTGCGCCAGTCCTGCTTGTCGCGGTCGAAGGCCAGCAGGTACCAGCGCCGGCCGGTGGTGACCAGCTGATAGGGCTCGAGCCGGCGCTGGGTCGCGTTGCCGCGGATGTCGACGTAGCCGGCGGCCACGTGCTCGTGGTCGCGGCAGGCCCGCGCGAGGGTCATCAGAACGTCGGGTTCGACCGGTGTATCGGAGGTCGGGGCCATCAGCGTGACGGTCGATTCGTGCACCGCGGCCACCTGCGACCGCAGCTTGGACGGCATCACCTGATCGAGCTTGCTCAGTGCCCGCAGCGCCGATTCGCCGACGCCCGCCACCGTTCCACCCGCGGCCAGGCGAAGGCATACGGCCATCGCGACGGCCTCGTCGGGGTCGAGCAGCAACGGCGGCAACGCCGCACCGGCGCCGAGTTGATAGCCGCCGCCGTGGCCCTTGCTGGCGTGGACGGGGTACCCGAGGTCGCGTAACCGTTCGATGTCGCGACGCACACTGCGAGTGGTGACCCCCAACCGCTCAGCGAGGCCCTCACCAGTCCACACCCGCCGCGACTGCAGCAGGCCCAGCAGCTGCAGTATCCGGCTCGTCGTCTCCGACACAGCCGAAGAGTGTCACA
The DNA here is from genome assembly GCF_001665615.1 of Mycobacterium sp. 852014-52144_SCH5372336. Lineage (NCBI taxonomy): Bacteria > Bacillati > Actinomycetota > Actinomycetes > Mycobacteriales > Mycobacteriaceae > Mycobacterium > Mycobacterium sp. 852014-52144_SCH5372336. The sequence goes on along the minus strand of NZ_LZSW01000062.1, from coordinate 45,249 downwards.
GATTGAGGACTGTTTCTGTCCGCTGATCGCAACGGCTTGCAAATTCCGTGCCCCGCGCCGGTAGCACACGAATCGCTGGAGATTTAGGACCGGAACTGTCCTATAGTTCTGCCACGCTATCGACATGAGTACGACAGCGAGGATCACCGACGAGTTGGCCGAGCAGACCGACTTCCACTGGACCAACTTCCTGCGCCCCCGGTTCCAGGGGCTCACCGACGACGAGTACTTCTGGCAACCGGTTCCGGACTGCTGGACCGTCCACCCGGACGGATCGATCGACTTCGACTATCCCGAACCGGCCCCGGCACCGTTCACGACGATCGCCTGGCGCCTCGCGCACGTCATCGTCGGCGTGTTCGCGATGCGCAATCACAGCCACTTCGGCGCCCCGTACGCCGACTACCAGTCCTGGCGGTACGCCACCGACGCCGCGACGGCGCTGCGACAGCTCGACGAGCAGTACCAAACCTGGATCGGCGGGGTGCGCGGGTTGTCCGACGAGGAGCTGAACCGACCGTGCGGGCCCGCAGAGGGCCCCTACGCCGACCATCCGCTCATTGCGCTCGTCCTACACATCAATCGCGAGTTCATCCACCACGGCGCCGAAATCGCTTGCCTCCGAGACCTGTACGCCCACACCAACCCGAAGGGAAACTGAAGATGCCCGCTATGCCCCCACCTGTCGCCGACGAGCGTCAGGGTCTGCGCGAGTACGTGGCCGCCCAGCAGTACGCCTTCCGCGCCGTGGCGTTCGGCTTGACCGACGAACAAGCGCGGTCGACACCGTCGGTCAGCGCGCTGTCGATCGGCGGCTTGATCAAACACGTCACCAACTGCCAACGCGGCTGGATGCAGCGGGTCGCGGCCGCTCCCGAGCTGACCGAGAGCGACCGACGGCCGATGGAGGACCAGCAGGCCGACTACCAGAGCGAGTTCATCATGGGCGAGGACGAAACCCTCGCCGGCATCCTGACCAGGTTCGACGAGCAGAACGCCGAGACACTCCGGTTGATCGAGACCGCCGACCTGAACGCAGCGGTGCCGATCCCGCCGCATGTGCCCTGGTTTCCCAAGGACGTGTCGGCATGGTCGGTGCGCTGGGTGATCTTGCACATGATCGAGGAGCTGGCCAGGCACGCCGGTCAGGCCGACATCATCCGCGAAACCATCGACGGTGCAACGCTTTACGAGCTGCTCGCCGGCCTTGAAGACTGGGAACCGACGCCGTGGCTGACGCCGTGGGGCAAGGAACCGGTCGCCGGGTAGGTGTAGAAAGCTGAGCATGCAGGTTCGTAGCGGCACCGCGGTATGCGGGGACGTCGGCATCTTCTACGAGGATCTCGGCGACCCCGCGGATCCGCCGGTGCTGCTGATCATGGGTGTCGGGGCGCAGTTGCCGATGTGGCCGGACGGGTTCTGCGCGCGGTTGATCGACCAGGGCTACCGGGTGATTCGCTTCGACCACCGCGACACCGGCTTGTCGACGAAGCTGGACGGACAACGCGCCGACGGGTCGGTGTATCCGCGGGTGCTGCGGTATCTGCTGGGCCGCGCCAGTCCGGTGCCGTACACGCTGGTCGACCTGGCCGACGACGCGCGCGGGCTGCTCGACCATCTCGGCATCGACTGCGCGCACGTCGTCGGGGCGTCCATGGGCGGGATGATCGCGCAGGTGCTGGCGGGCCGCCATCCCGAGCGGGTGGCATCGCTGGGACTGGTGATGACGAGCGCGGGGACGCCGTTCTCGTCGCTACCCGCTCTGCGGGTGATCCGGCTGGCGTTCGGCGCGCCCGCCCGCGACGCACCACTCGAGCAGCGCCTGGCCCACGAGGTCCGCAACGTATCAATCATCAACGGGCCCAACTTCTTACCGCCCGCCGAGCAGCTACACCGCCGGGTGCGGGAGCTGCGCGAGCGCAGCGACTACCCGCAGGGCATGCTGCGTCAGTTCGATGCAATCCTCGGCACCGGCAGCCTGCTGCGCTACACCCGTCGCATCACCGCACCGACCGTCGTCATCCACGGCACGAAGGACCCGCTGGTGCGACCGCGCAACGGCCGCACCGTCGCACGGGCCGTCGACGGCGCGCGTTACGTCGTCGTCGATGGAATGGGGCACGACCTACCCGAACCGGTGTGGGGTCCCGTCGTGGGAGCGCTGAGGGAGAACTTCGCCGGACCTACCGCAGCACCTGACTGACGGCGTGCTCGACGACCGCGTCCAGATCGGTCCCCAGCCTGCCCGCCAGCCACTGTTGCGCCAGCTCGGCCATCGCACCGGTGTACATCGCCGCGCCGACCTGGGCGGCGACCGAGTCGGTATCGGGCTGTAACCGCCAGCCCTCGGTGAGCACGCCTTCGCGCAACAAGTCCTGTGTCGCCGCACGCCGGGCCGCCAGCACCGGATTCGACCGCGCATCGGTGAACAGCACCCGGCCGCGGCGCGGGTCCTGGGAGCTGAAGCCGAGTACCGCGGCGATCCCGGCCCGGGTCCTGGCCCGCAGCGATTCGCCTGCCTGCGACATGGCCCCTTCGATCGCTTCGGCCAGTTGGGCGCTCACCTGGTCGTAGACAGCGCCGAGCAGGTCGTCGGTATCGGCGAAGCTCTCGTAGAAATACCGTGTGTTCAGCCCACATTCGCGGCACACCGACCGCACCGACACGGCAGCCTCGCCGCCATCGCCGAACAGCCGGAAGGCGGCGTCGATCAGCTGCGCTCGGCGCTCGGCGCGGCGGTCCGTCAGCGGCACGCCCGCCCATCGGGTCGGACTGGACACGACCCCAGCGTAGGCGGCATCACGTCCACTCTGGTCACATACGTGACCAAAATGTATTCTGGCTACAGCCGTGACCAGAGTTTTGGAACCGAGGAGCCGACGTGATTCTGCTGCCGCACCAGTTCATCGGAGAAGCGCTCAACCAGCGCTTCGACAAGGACATCCGGCGCAATTACTTCCGCGGTATGGAGTTCGCCGCGCCGGTGGGCGATCCGGGCTGGTTCGGCCCCGGCAGCGCGGTCTGGCACGTGCACTCGCACATGCAGGCGCTGATCTTCGGCCTGCAGTGCGCGGCGTTCATGGAGCGGCTGGATCCCTCGATCTACTGGATGGGCATGCACCACTCACGGCTGGTCAAGCGCGACCCGAAAACGGGGGTCGCCGTTCCCGAGATCGACCCCAAGGGCGCGGTGGTACGTCTCGGCCACTCGATCGCATTCTTCATCGGCACCGCCTACGGGTCGACCGAGACCGCCGAACGTCTGGCGAAGGCCGTCCGTTCGATGCACCACACCATCAAGGGCACCCGCCCCGACGGCGCCCGCTACGACGCCGACGACCCGGACTGGTTGCGCTGGAACTACGCCACCGTGGTGTGGGGCCTGGCCACCGCGCATGAGCTTTACCATCCGAACCCGTTGCGCGGCAAGAAGATCGACCGTTACTACCGCGAGTTCGTGCGGGTCGGCCATGCGTTGGGCGGTACCAACCTGCCCGAGACGAAGGCCGAGGTCGCCGACTGTCTCGAGTCCTATTTACCGCGGTTGGCCGTCACGCACGGCACGGCGCTCGCCACGGGGCCGGGCTTGCCGCTGGCGCAGAGCGCGATCAACTGGGCCATCCGCGACACGATGCCGCGCTGGGCCAAGCAGTTGATCCAGCACAAGGATCCGCACATCCTCGAGCGCACCGCGCGCCGGGCGACCGTTTGGTCGGTGATCAACGGGCTGCATATCGCGCAGGGCCCGATACCGGAGTTCCGCCAGGCGCAGGCCAGGGTGGCCTCGGGCACCGATGTGCCGCACACGCTGCCGACATACCGGCTGGGCGACGACGAGATCCGCACGCGCGACGAGGTCGAGCGCAGTTTCGCCGAGGCATGAATCAGCCGCGAAATGGCATTTCAGCAGGAAAAGTGCGAGTAGCGGCCTGCTGGAATGCAATTTCGGCGCAACAGGGACCCCGCAACAGGGGCCCGTAGAAGGCCGACTGTGAGCCGGTGCACAGGTTTTTACGGGCCACCGCGGATTTTGAGACACTGGCCGTTATGAGTGCCACGCGAAAGACGCAGCACCGCGACGTAGCCAAGCTCGACAGGGTCCCCCTGCCGATCGAGGCGGCCCGCGTCGGTGCCACGGGTTGGCAGATCACCCGTACCGGCGCGCGGGTCGTTTCGAAGATCGCCGGCCGCGGTTCGCTGCAACAGAAGATCATCAAGCAGGTCCCGCAGGCGTTCGCCGACCTGGGGCCCACCTACGTCAAGTTCGGCCAGATCATCGCGTCGAGTCCCGGCGCGTTCGGCGAGCCGCTGTCCAAGGAGTTCCGCAGCCTGCTCGACCGGGTTCCGCCCGCGGACCCCGAAGAGGTGCACAAGCTGTTCGTCGAGGACCTCGGCGACGAACCCGCGAACCTGTTCAAGAGCTTCGACGAGAAGCCGTTCGCGTCCGCGTCGATCGCCCAGGTGCACTACGCGACGCTGCACAGCGGTGAAGAGGTCGTCGTCAAGATCCAGCGCCCCGGCATCCGCAGGCGGGTCGCCGCGGATCTGCAGATCCTCAAGCGCGGCGCTCGGCTGGTCGAGTTCGCCAAACTGGGTCAGCGCCTGAGCGCTCAAGACGTCGTCGCAGACTTCGCCGACAACCTGGCCGAGGAACTCGACTTCCGGCTGGAGGCGCAGTCGATGGACGCGTGGGTCGCGCATATGCACGCCTCCCCACTGGGCCGCAACATCCGTGTGCCACAGGTCTATTGGGATCTCACCAGTGAGCGCGTGCTGACGATGGAGCGCATCCAGGGCACCCGTATCGACGATGTGAAGACCATCCGGCAGAAGGGCTTCGACGGCACCGAACTGGTCAAGGCGCTGCTGTTCAGCGTCTTCGAAGGCGGCCTGCGCCACGGGCTGTTCCACGGCGACCTGCATGCGGGCAACCTCTACGTCGACGACGACGGCAAGATCGTGTTCTTCGACTTCGGGATCATGGGCCGGGTCGACCCGCGCACCCGCTGGCTGCTGCGCGAACTCGTGTACGCGCTGCTGGTGAAGAAGGACCACGCCGCAGCGGGCAAGATCGTCGTGTTGATGGGCGCAGTCGGCACCATGAAGCCGGAGGCCGAGGCGGCCAAGGACCTCGAGAAGTTCGCGACACCGTTGACCATGTCGACGTTGGCCGACATGAGCTACGCCGAGATCGGCAAGCAACTGTCGACCCTCGCCGAGGCATATGACGTCAAGCTGCCGCGCGAACTGGTGCTGATCGGCAAGCAGTTCCTCTACGTCGAGCGCTACATGAAGCTGCTCGCACCGAAGTGGCAGATGATGTCGGATCCCCAGCTGACCGGCTACTTCGCCAACTTCATGGTCGAGGTCAGCAGGGAGCACGACACGGAACTCGACAGCGAGGTCCGCGGCTGAATGCAGGTCCGAACCGGATTCGCCAAGTCCGGCGATCTCGACATCTACTACGAGGACATGGGCGATCCGAACGACCCGGCGGTCCTGCTCATCATGGGACTCGGCGCGCAGCTTCTGATGTGGCGCAAGGATTTCTGTGAGCGGCTCATCAACCAGGGCCTGCGGGTCATCCGGTTCGACAATCGAGATGTCGGCCTCTCCACGAAACTCCGGGGGCTGCGCACCGACACCCCGCTGGTGCCGCGGATGCTGCGCTCGCTGCTCGGGATGAAAAGCCCGGCCGCATACACACTCGAAGACATGGCCGATGACGCGGCCGCCCTGCTGGACCATCTCGAGATCGAGCGCGCCCACATCGTCGGCGCGTCGATGGGCGGGATGATCGCCCAGGTGTTCGCCGCCCGGCACAAACCGCGCACCCGGTCGTTGGCGATCATCTTCTCGAGCAACAACCAAACGCTGCTGCCGCCACCGGGTCCGCGGCAGCTGATCGCGATCTTGCAGCGGCCCAAGGCCAACACCCGCGAGGCGATCATCGAGAACGCCGTCAGGGTCACCAAGATCATCGGCAGCCCGGGCTTCCCCGCCTCCGAGGAGCGGCTGCGCGCCGACGCGATCGCGGACTACAACCGCTGCTATCACCCCGCCGGGATCGGCCGGCAGTTCTCGGCGATCCTGGGCAGCGGCAGCCTGTTGCGCTACGACCGCGAGATCACGGCTCCCACGGTGGTGCTGCACGGCAAGGCCGACAAGCTGATGCGCCCGTCAGGAGGACGCGCGATCGCCAAAGCCATCGCAAACGCCCGGCTGGTGCTGTTCGACGGTATGGGTCACGAACTGCCCGAGCCGCTGTGGGACGACATCATCGGCGAGCTCAAAACCGTTTTCGCCGCGAATATTTGACGTCGGCGCAAGCGTTCCTCGGGTGGCCAGCAGGCAGGGCTGCGCGTACATTCGTCCCGAGTGCTTCCGGGCTTGAACTGTCACAGGCGACGCGAGCTCTGATTCCGCCCAGAAAGGCACACCAGTGGCTGCAACACGCAACTTGACGCCGCACTTCGCCGACGTGCAGGCGCACTACGACCTCTCCGACGAGTTCTTCCGGCTCTGGCTGGATCCATCCCAGACCTACAGCTGCGCCTACTTCGAGCGCGACGACATGACGCTCGAGGAGGCTCAGCGCGCCAAGGTCGATCTCGCGTTGGGCAAATTGCGCCTCGAACCGGGGATGACGCTGCTCGACGTCGGCTGCGGTTGGGGTTCGACGATGATGAGGGCCGTCGAGAAGTACGACGTCAACGTCGTCGGCCTCACCTTGAGCGAGAACCAGCACGCCCACGTCGAGAAGGTCTTCGCCGGATCCGACAGCCCCAGGTCCAAGCGGGTGTTGCTTCAGGGCTGGGAACAGTTCGACGAGCCCGTGGACCGAATCGTGTCGATCGGCGCGTTCGAGCACTTCGGCAGGGACCGCTGGAACGACTTCTTCACCATGGCCCACCGCGTGCTGCCCGACGACGGGGCGATGCTGCTGCACACCATCACCGCGCTCACGCTTCCGCAGATGGCAGAGCAAGGTATGCCGCTGACGTTCTCGGTGGCCCGGTTCGTGAAGTTCATCCTCACCGAGATCTTCCCGGGCGGATACCTGCCGACGATCGAGCTGGTCGCCGAGCACGCCGAGAAGGCGGGATTCGAGTTGACCCGGCGACAGAGCCTGCAGCCGCACTACGCGCGCACGCTCGACTGCTGGTCAGCGGCGCTGGAGACGCACAGGGACGAGGCGATCGCCATCCAGTCCCAAGAGGTCTACGACCGTTACATCCACTACCTGACCGGCTGTGCACACGGCTTCCGCGTCGGATACATCGACGTCAACCAGTTCACGCTCCAGAAATAGCCACCGCCTCCCACAAATTGCCGCCGAAGTGGCGGCACGCCGAATTAGGGTTCGGCAACGGCCGACGATAGGGTGTCGACCAGATCATCACGTGACGACGTGCAGGTCCGCGTCACGTCATTGGGAAAGGCCAAGCAGGGGAAATATGTCTGACAACTCAACCGGCACGAAGGATATGCGGCCTCATTTCGAGGACATCCAGGCGCATTACGACCTGTCGGACGACTTCTTCGGCGTGTTCCAGGACCCGACGCGCAAATACAGCTGCGCATACTTCACCGGCCCGAACGTCACGCTGTCGGAGGCGCAGATCGCCAACGTCGACCAGCACCTCGACAAGCTCGACCTCAAGCCGGGGATGACCCTGCTCGAGGTGGGCTGCGGGTGGGGCCTGACGTTGCAGCGTGCGATGGAGAAGTACGACGTCAACGTGATCGGGCTGACCCTGTCGAAGAACCAGCAGGCCTACTGCAACCAGCTGCTGAGCAAGCTGGACACCGAGCGCACCTACGACGTCCGTCTCGAGGGCTGGGAGCAGTTCCACTCTCCCGTCGACCGCATCGTCTCCATCGAGGCGTTCGAGCACTTCGGCTTCGAGCGCTACGACGACTTCTTCAAGACGTGTTTCGACATCCTGCCCGACGACGGCCGGATGACCATCCAGAGCAGCGTCGGCTATCACCCGTACGACCTGGCCGCACGCGGTAAGAAGCTGACCTTCGAGATGGCCCGCTTCATCAAGTTCATGATCACCGAGATCTTTCCCGGCGGCCGCCTGCCGACGACGCAGATGATGGTGGAGCACGGCGAAAAGGCGGGCTTCCAGGTGCCCGAGCCGCTGTCGTTGCGTAACCACTACATCAAGACGCTGGGCATCTGGGCCGACCGCCTCGAGCGCAACAAGGACACCGCGATCGCGGCCGCCGGCGAGGAGAACTACGACCGGTACATGCGCTATCTCAAGGGCTGCCAGTGGTACTTCATCGACGAGGGCATCGACGTCAGCCTGGTCACGTACCTGAAGCCCGGCGCTGCCGCGTAGGGACAGAACGTAGGGAAAACCCGGATTCGCTCGGCGTGACGAATCGCTACTGTTCGACGCATGATGGGGAGCGGAGAGTCCGCGTGCTACCTGGCGGAGTGGTACCTGCCCGAGATCACTGAGCAATCCGTCGAGGACCTCGTGACGCGCCTCGATGCCGCGGCGGCCGTCGCAACGGGCGAGGGCGCTCCAGTCGAACTGCTGATCACGCTCGCCGTTCCCAGCGACGAGGTGCTCTACGGCGTCTTCGGCGCCGCCTCCCGAGAGATCGTCTCCCGGACCTGCCTGGCGGCGGGTGCACCGCATCAACGGCTTTCCGCTCAGGTCGGCACACGCATACGCCACCACTGCCGGTGACGTTGCCGACGCGTCCTTCCCGTTCTAAGCCGACGATTAAGCACACGTCTTAGCTGCATGTTTCTGGGCCTTCCCACCTACGGCCACGCGTCCGGGGGCTATTCTCGATTTGCTGTCGATGAGGGGTGTGGTCATTGGTGTCCGGCGTGATCGAGCGTCCGGCGGAATTTCGGGCGGTGCGCGATTTCTTGCGGTCCGTCGAGAGTGGTCCCTGCGCGCTGGTCATCGAGGGTGATGCGGGAGCCGGCAAGACCACCCTGTGGCTGGCGGGTATCTCGGCGGCACGCGAATGCGCCTTCCGGGTGCTGACGGCGCGAGCCGGCCAAGCCGAGACTGCTCTCGCGTACGCGGTCGTCGCCGACCTGCTCGGTGACATACCGACTGAGGTCTTCGCCGACTTGCCCGACGTGCAGCGCCTTGCCATCGATCGAGTGCTGCTGCGGGCCGACGATGATGGTCCGCCGACGGACCAGGGTGCTGTCGCGGCCGCCTTCACCACGGTCATCGAGCGACTCTGCGTCGATGGGCCAGTGCTGGTGGCACTCGACGACGTGCAATGGCTCGACCCGTCCAGTCAGGCGGTGGTGGATTTCGCCGCGAGGCGGTCCAGCGGATGCGTGGGTATGCTGCTCACCGGCCGCACCGAGCATGCGGGCCCCGGCGCGGCGAGTTGGTTGCAGCTACATCCATCCGACATCCGCCGGGTTCACGTTGGCCCCCTTAGCCTCGGCGGATTACACGCGCTCATCTCGACCCGCCTGGGTCGATCCTTCCCTCGCCCGACCATGGTCCGGATCGCCGAGATCTCCGGCGGCAACCCGTTCTACGCTCTCGAGTTGGCGCGCGCAATCGACGCTGGCGGTTCCCAGTCGGTGTTGCCCGCGACGCTTGCGGAATTGATGCGCAGGCGAATCGGTCGACTACGGCCCGAAGCCCAGGCCCTGCTGCTGGCCGCCGCTTGTGAAGCCGCCCCGACTGTTGGCCTGCTGGCGCGTGTCACGAACAGCACAGTCGATCGCACCGCCGAACTTCTCGCCGAAGCCAGGGACAAGGGCATCCTGACCATCAGCGGTGACGCCGTGGCGTTCTCGCACCCGCTGTTGGCGCGCAGCGTCTACACGGACGCCAAACCCAATGAGCGTCGGGCCATGCACCGGTCGCTGGCCGAGGCGGTGCTCCTCGACGAGTCGAGAGCCAGACATATGGCACTGGCCGCCGCCAGCGCCGACCCGGCCACCTTGGAGGCGCTCGACATCGCCGCCGATACTGCGGTTGCACGCGGTGCGCCCGCCGCGGCCGGCGAATTACTCGAGTTGGCAATCGGTCTCGGCGGCGATACACCAACGCGGCGGATTCGCGCGGCCGACCACTACCTGCACGCCGGTGATCTGGAGCGCACCCGTGGGCTGCTGGAAGGATTGACCGAGCGCATTCCGCGTGGCGTGCACCGGGCGATGGCGCTGAACTTGTTGGCCAGCATGCGGATTCAACACAACAACTTCACCGACGCCGTTGTCCACTTGGAACAGGCGCTCAACCATGACGAGGGTGACCGCGAGGTCCGCGTCCGCACCTTGTTGCTCCTGGCATATGCGCGGCTGAATGCCGGTGAGTTCGGGGCCGCCCTGCAGAGCGCTGAACGCGCGGCCGCCTACGCGGAAGACGTTGGGATTGCAGATCTCACGAGCCAGGTTCTGGCCGTGAGAAACAACATTGCGTGCATGTGCGGTCGCGGCGTCGACTGGGCTGGCATGCGTCGGGCATTGGCACTTCAGGACCCCAACAGCGAGGCGCCGATCGCCTTCCGGGCCAGAGCCAACTACGCCTTGCTGCTGGCGTTCGTCGGGCAGCTGGACGAGGCGGCCGAACAGATGGACTTGGTGCGACAGCGTTGTGTCGAGCGAGGGTCCGAAACCGATCTGGTCTTCGTCGCGGTATTCAGCGCGCTGATCGAAATCTGGCGCGGACGCTATGCCGACGCAACACGCATCGCCGAGGAGACCGTCGAGCGGGAACAACAACTCGGCGGCGAGCACATGCGAGTGGTCGCCAAGACCATCCAGTCCGCAGTTGCGGCCTACGCGGGCAGGCAGGACGAAACCCGCGATGTGGCAACCGCGGCGATCCGCCTCGCCGAGCGCGGTTCACCCCGATTGGCCGACTGGGCGTCGGTCAACCTGGCGTTCCTCGAGGTGTCGTTGGGCAACTACGAACAGGCGCTGCAGATCTTGCAGCCGCTGGTCGACCGGTTTCCGTTCCTGCCAGGCACGGAGATCATCACCGCAGGATTCGTCCCCGACGCGGTCGAAGCCATGGTCGCGCTCGGCCGCGCAGCCGATACCGAGCCGATGATCGCGACGCTGGAGGCCAATGGGCGACTGTTGGACAGGCCGTGGATGCTGGCCACGGCCGCACGGTGCCGCAGCCTTTGGCTGGCCGCGCAAGGCGAGATCGACGAGGCGGCCGACATGGCGAGACACGCGCTGGCCCATCATGAGCGGCTACCAATGCCCTTCGAGCATGCCCGTACCCTGTTGCTGCTCGGCCAGTTACAGCGACGTCAGCGGCAGAAGGAGGCGTCGCGCGCGACGATGACCGAGGCCTTGCATGTGTTCGAGAGCTTGGGCACTCCGCTGTGGGCGCAGCGGGCGCGCGCCGAGCTCGCGCGGGCCGGCGCGTCGGGCAACGGACATCTGGGTTTGACACCGTCAGAGCACCGCGTCGCCGAACTCGCGGCGTCGGGAATGACGACCAAGGACGTGGCCACCGCGCTGTTTATCAGCCCCAAGACGGTCGAGACCAACCTCTCTCGCATCTACCGAAAACTCGGAATCAGATCACGGGCCGAACTCGGGCGTGTCTTTGGCGAGAACCTCTGATACTCAGGGTATTTCGACGGATTCGTGCCGAAGGTAGTTCACCAAGGAAGCATCCGCGTCGGCGGGCTCGAAACCGACCGACTGGATCTTGCCGAGATCGAGGACGCTGTTAGCCGGTCGAGGCGCGACGAGCTTCGTTGCGCCGGCAAAGTACTGCTCGGTCGTGACATCGGTGATCCGGCCCGGGTCGTGACCGGCGAGTTCGAACGTCCGCCGCGCGATGTCTGCCCACGTGGTCGTCGTCCCAGAACCGGTGAGGTTGTAGACGCCGTACGGGGCGTGCGTGTCGGTCAGATGCCGAATCGCCCTTGCGATTTCGGATGTGAACGTCAGGCGGCCGTGTTGATCGTTCACCACGGACGGGTTCACCCCACGGTTGGCGAGGGAGAGCATCGTGCGCACGAAGTTGTTCCCGTCGCCGATCACCCATGAGGTCCGAATGATGTAGTGCCGGTCCACCGTTGCCACGACGAGGTCACCGGCGGCCTTGGTCTGGCCGTATACGCCGAGTGGCGACACTGGATCGTCCTCGCGGTAGGGCTCGGAGGCGTCGCCGTCGAAGACATAGTCACTGGAGATGTGCACCAGCGTGATGTTGTTGTCGGCGGCGGTACGTGCCAGCGCGGCGACACCGGCGACGTTGGTGGACCACGCCGCCGCACGGCCTTCCGGCGTTTCGGCTGCGTCCACACTCGTGAAGGCGGCGGCGTTGATGATCGTTTCGTATTCGCGCCAGCGGCGCGCGGTCTCGATGCCGGCGGCGGTGAGGTCGACGTCGGAGCGTTCGGCGAATTCGACACCGGGGGTACCGGCGTACGCCTCGCGCAGCGCCCGGCCCAGTTGACCACCGGCACCGAGAACCAGGGTCTTCCGTGGCGGGATGGGCTTGACGTCCGCCAGAGGCGGGTTCTCGCGATCCTTCGCTGACAGCTCCGCGCGGTCCAGCGGGATCGGCCAGTCGATGGCGACGGTCTCGTCGGCGAGGTTGACCGAGGTGTACTGGGCATCGGGCGAGTAGTGATCGTTCACCAGGTAGATATAGGCGGTGTTGTGCTCCAGATTCTGGAATGCGTTACCGACCCCGCGAGGGACGAAAACCGCTCGCGATGGGTTGATTTCGGCCGTGAAGGTGGCACCGAACGTGGGGCCGTCACGCAGGTCGACCCACGCGCCGAAGATCCGGCCGGTCGCGACGGAGATGAACTTGTCCCACGGCTCGGCGTGGATTCCGCGTGTGGTGCCCGCACTCTCGTTGAGCGACACGTTGTTCTGCACCGGCTTGAAATCGGGCAAGCCGAGCGCGAGCATCTTCTCGCGCTGCCAGTTCTCCTTGAACCATCCCCGGTTGTCTCCATGCACGGGCAGCTCCCACACGACCAGCCCTGGGATGGGAGTCGTCAAAGCGCGCAGAGGCTTACCGAAATCAGTCACAACTGGGCCTTCTTCACTGACCCATCCGGGCGTAAAAGCTCTCGGTGGCGTCTTTGACGGGGGCCCACCAGTCTTCGTGGTCGCGGTACCACTGGATCGTTGCGGTCAGACCTTTTTCGAAGTCTTGATACTGCGGTTGCCAACCGAGTTCCTCGCGCAGCTTGGTCGAGTCGATGGCGTACCGCAGGTCGTGGCCCGCTCGATCGGTGACGTGATCGTAGGCGTCGGCGGGCTGACCCATGAGGGTGAGGATCAACTCGATGACGGTCTTGTTGTCCTTCTCGCCGTCCGCACCGATCAGGTAGGTCTCGCCGATCCTGCCCTTGTCGAGGACGGTCAGCACGGCCGAGGAGTGGTCGTCGGCGTGGATCCAGTCCCGCACGTTGCGGCCCTGGCCGTAGAGCTTGGGGCGGATTCCCCGCAGAACATTGGTGATCTGTCGCGGGATGAACTTCTCGACGTGTTGATAGGGCCCATAGTTGTTGGAGCAGTTCGAGATCGTCGCGGCCACACCGAACGATCGAACCCAGGCCCGTACCAGCAGATCGCTGCCGGCCTTGGTCGACGAGTACGGAGACGACGGGTTGTACGGTGTCTGCTCGGTGAACCGGCTCGGGTCGTCGAGCTCCAGGTCCCCGTACACCTCGTCGGTCGAGATGTGATGGAACCGCGTGCCGTGCTTACGCACGGCCTCGAGCAACGTGAAGGTGCCCGCGAGGTTGGTGTGCAAAAACGGCTCGGGGTTGTCCAGCGAATTGTCGTTGTGCGATTCGGCGGCGTAGTGCACGATCGCGTCGGCCGACGCGACCAGCTCGTCGACCAACGGGGCATCCGCGATGTCGCCGTGCACGAACGTCATTCGGTCGTCAGCCAGTCCCGCGAGCGATGCGCGGTTGCCCGCGTACGTCAGCTTGTCGAGCACGGTGACGTGATGATCGGTGTGGTCGATGACGTACCGCACGAAATTCGAGCCGATGAAGCCCGCTCCACCGGTGACCAGGAGACGCGACATCACCGTCCCCTGTTCAGAAGGTCCAGTAGGTAGCCGCCGTAACCGGACTTCACCAAAAGCGCGGCACGTTCCCGTAATTCATCGTCGCTGATCCAGCCCTGCAGCCAGGCGATCTCTTCGGGAGCCCCGATCTTCAGCCCGGTGCGTCGTTCCATGGTGCGCACGTACTCGGCGGCGTCCGTCATTTGATCGAAGGTGCCGGTGTCCAGCCAGGCGGTTCCGCGGGGCAACACGTGCACCTGCAGCCGCTCCTGCTCGAGATAGCAGCGGTTGACATCGGTGATCTCGTACTCACCACGGGCGCTCGGCTTCAGGCCCTTGGATATCTCGACGACGTCGTTGTCGTAGAAGTAGAGACCCGGTACGACGTAGTTGCTCTTGGGCCGGTCTGGCTTCTCCTCGAGGGAGATGGCGAGACCGTTGTCGTCGAACTCGATCACGCCGTAGGCGGACGGCTCCGCCACCCAATAGGCGAAGATGGCGCCGCCGTCGATCGTGGTGAAGCGTCTGAGCTGGCTGCCCAGCCCGGGGCCGTACAACAGGTTGTCGCCGAGCACGAGGGACACGTTGTCGGTGCCGATGAACGTCTCACCGATTGTGAAAGCTTGTGCCAGGCCGTCCGGAGACGGCTGCTTGGCGTAGGTGATCGACACGCCGAAGCGTGACCCGTCGCCGAGCAGGCGTTCGAAACCGTCCGCATCGTGGGGCGTGGTGATCACCAGGATGTCGCGTATGCCCGCCAGCATCAGCGTCGAGAGCGGGTAGTACACCATCGGCTTGTCGTAGACGGGTACCAGTTGCTTCGACACACCCAGGGTGATCGGGTGCAGGCGCGTGCCGCTCCCGCCCGCCAAGATGATGCCCCTCACGCGCCCAATCGTGACACACAGCGAATTCGCGCTCGCAGAGAGACGCTGGTCCGCACGGCTGAGCCTGTGCGGTCAGGCTGCGGCCGGTTCGGAGTCCTTCGAGTCTTGCGCGTCGTTGGCGCCTTGCGGGTCTTTCGTAGTCCCGCCCGGGTCGGGCTTCGTCGTAAGGCCCTCAGATGGTGCGGGGCTCGCCGGGGTGATCTTCTGCACGCTGCCGTTACCGGCGTCCGCAGGCCCTGCGGCCGGCTTGTTCGGCGAGGCGTCCAGCGACACGCTGCGACCGTTGGCATCGATCCGGTTCTGCGCGGGATTTGTTCTGACCTCGGAATCCTTCTTGACGTCGGGATCCTGATTGACTTCGGGCTCCTTGACTGCAATCACGGCATTGCCGCCGGTCGTCTTCTCGCCCACGACTTCCGGGTTTCCGATCGGGGTGGTCTCGAGCACGGCCCCTGGCAGTTTTTCGGTTTCGGTGACGCCGTCGATGTCAGCAGTCTCGTTGCCGTCCACGACTGGCATCTCGATGCCGTCGACCACCGGCGTCGCACTACCGTCGATGCCAGACGTCTCGACGCCTGGTGCCAGGGTGAGGTCATCATCGACCCGTATCTCGGCGATGAGGCCATTCTTTTGGTAGACCCCGGTGATCTCCTGATCGACGTCCCCGTAGCGGTGGACCATCGCCAGCCTGGCGCCGGATGACTCCTCCGGTTCGCTACCTGCCAACGCCGTCAAGTCAACGTCGTCTTCTTGCTCGTCGTCTGTCACCGGGACTGGAGTGGTCGGTGAAAGCGGTATTTCCTTTGCCAATCCGAAGTTGGCCAGGAAATTGTTGATCCCCGTGAAGATCGCCGGGACTAGTTTTAAGAAGAGAGTGATCGGATTGAAGAACGGGATGAGTCCGATCGGGGAGTACTGACCGTATGGGATGTTGCGGTTGTAACCGGTTTCCTCGATGATCACGCGCAATGCGGGCTCGATGAGGTCCGCGATCGGCTTGCCGACGAATGGGATTGCGTGCAGCGGCCGCACCAACGGCAACACCTTCGGCGTCACTGTGTAATACGTCGTGTCCCCGTATTCCTGGATCTCCACAATCCCCGGGTATGCCTTTGGGTTCGAGGTGATCTTCTCCCACGTCTCGATGTCGTATCCGGCGGGAAGTTCACCGGGGTCGCTGCCCCCGTTTTTCGCCAGATAGGTGCCGTGGTCGTAATAGAAACCGAGAAGCGAGTTGGCTATCGCCAGCGGATTGAACAGATACTGCGGGAAATCGGCGATTCCCTCCCACCGGATTGCCCAGTCTTCGGTGAGAAAGCCCGGCAGGGGACCAGTGGGGGTGGGCTGGCCGGTCGTGACGTCAAGAATCGGGATGTGTCGCAGGATGCCCAACCGCGACAGGATTCCACCGTTAGGACGGTTTGGGTTACCGATGAAGACGAATTCGACGGATTCAAGCCCATCTATCAAATCCGCCCAATCGCCGTTGGCGATATTCGTCTTTGCAATGCTGACGACGCGGGCGCCTTGTGAGTAGCCGGCGATCACGAGGGCACCGTCGTAGGCGGGGTCCAGTTCCTGTAAGGCCTGAAGCGCCTCTTTCAGACTCTGCACACCGTCGTCGACGGAGTCGTCGAACTTCTCGCAACGGCCGGGGTCACACCAACCGGGCAACGGGATCGGCCAGAATGAGGCGAAGTAGTCGACACCTTCCAAGTCGTCGTCTGCGCAACCGTTATTCCCACACGCCGTGCCTTGCATGTAGTAGTCGCGGAAGTTCTCCATGTAGTCTGTGACGTCGTTTGCGTCCGGTGTTCCGGTGCCTGGCACGATCAACGCGGTCGCGGCCAGACTGACCGCTGCCAACAGTGCGGTTGCGGCGCTGAGGACGGCGGCGCTCAGCAGGCCCAGCAAAGAGAGAAAGACGACCCGGATGCACTTACGCATGGGTCAACTTTCACATAGGTGTGGCGGTAGCGACGACAAAACCCGCGAAGTTCCCGGGTCAATTTCTGTCGACCGGAGATCTACCGGCCCAATGCAGCCGTCGCATCCCCGAGGTCGCTGACAGCAACGCCTACACCCCGCTTCCGGGTCGAAAAACAGAGAACACGCTCCGGCGTTCTTTGCTCAGCGCCGGCCCCCCGCGGTGCAAACCCACCCGCGAACGGGCGGCCGTTACGCCCCGGCTTCGGTGAAGTTGCGCGTCACCGACGGGTCGACCGGAATGCCCGGGCCGGTCGTGGTCGAGATGACGACCTTCTTGAGGTAGCGGCCCTTCGACGACGACGGCTTGGCCCGCAGGATCTCGTCGATCGCGGCGCCGTAGTTCTCCGCAAGCGCCTTCTCGTCGAACGACGCCTTGCCGATCACGAAGTGCAGGTTGGCCTGCTTGTCGACGCGGAAGTTGATCTTGCCGCCCTTGATGTCAGACACGGCCTTGGCGACGTCGGGCGTCACGGTGCCGGTCTTCGGGTTCGGCATCAGACCACGCGGACCGAGAATGCGGGCGATGCGGCCGACCTTGGCCATCTGGTCGGGTGTCGCGATCGCTGCGTCGAAGTCCAGCCAGCCGCCCTGGATCCGCTCGATCAGGTCGTCGCTACCGACGGCGTCGGCACCGGCGGCCTCGGCAGCCTCGGCCTTGTCGCCGACCGCGAACACCACAACGCGGGCGGTCTTACCGGTGCCGTTCGGGAGGTTGACGGTGCCGCGCACCATCTGATCGGCCTTACGCGGGTCGACACCCAGCCGGATCGCCACCTCGACGGTCGCGTCCTGCTTCTTCGATCCCGTTTCCTTGGCCAGCTTCGCTGCCTCCAGCGGCGTGTACAGCCGGCTGCGGTCCACCTTCTCGGCGGCTTCGCGGTATACCTTGCTCGTCTTGCTCATTTGTTTCTCCTAGTTGCTGAGTTGTGGTCTGTGATGATTGCTCTTCGCGCGAGCGCTCATCGCCGGGCCGAAGCTGGCCCTCCCACGAAGTTCCGGTCGAACTACTCGACCGTGATGCCCATCGACCGGGCGGTGCCGGCGATGATCTTGGCGGCCTGATCGATGTCGTTGGCGTTCAGGTCTTCCTTCTTGGTCTCGGCGATCTCGCGCACCTGATCCCAGGACACCTTGGCAACCTTGGTCTTGTGCGGCTCGCCCGAACCCTTCTGCACACCAGCGGCCTTCAGCAGCAGCTTGGCCGCGGGCGGTGTCTTGAGGTTGAACGTGAAGCTGCGGTCCTCGTAGACGGTGATCTCCACGGGGATGACGTTGCCGCGCTGGTTCTCCGTCGCGGCGTTGTACGCCTTGCAGAATTCCATGATGTTGACGCCGTGCTGGCCGAGCGCCGGACCGACGGGCGGGGCGGGGTTGGCCTGCCCGGCCTGGATCTGCAGCTTGATCAGCCCGACGACCTTCTTCTTCGGGGCCATGGTGTTGGTTGTTCCTCTCTCGGTTCTCTGCGACTTGTGCACACGTTGTTGCGCCGAGCGCTCCTAGGTGTGCACAAATCGCTGGCTTAGATCTTGGCGACCTGGTTGAAGGTCAGTTCGACAGGTGTTTCGCGGCCGAAGATGGACACCAGCACCTTGAGCTTCTGCTGCTCGGCGTTGACCTCGCTGATCGAGGCGGGCAGCGTCGCGAACGGGCCGTCCATGACGGTGACCGACTCGCCGACCTCGAAGTCCACCTCGATCGGCGCGCGCTCGATGCCCCCGGCCTCGGTGGCGGCTGCACCGGCCGCAGCGGCGGCCTTGCCCGGCTTCTTCGCCGCAGCGGGCGGCAGCAGGAACTTGACAACGTCGTCCAGCGACAGCGGAGACGGCCGTGACGTCGCACCGACGAAGCCCGTCACACCCGGCGTGTTGCGCACCGCGCCCCACGACTCGTCGTTGAGTTCCATGCGCACCAGGATGTAGCCGGGCAGCACCTTGCGGTTGACCTGCTTGCGCTGGCCGTTCTTGATCTCGGTGACCTCTTCGGTCGGCACCTCGACCTGGAAGATGTAGTCGCCGACGTCCAGGTTCTGCACGCGGGTCTCGAGGTTGGCCTTCACCTTGTTCTCGTAACCGGCGTAGGAGTGGATGACGTACCAGTCGCCCGGCTTGGTCCGCAGTTCCTTCTTCAGCGCGACCGCCGGATCCTCTTCCTCGGGCTCGGCTTCAGCGGGGGCCGCCTCACCGGCCGCGTCGTCCGCGGTGGCCGCCTCGTCGCTCACGGCGTCACCGGCGACGTCGGCATCCTCGGTCGCCGGGTCGGTGGTCGCGTCGGTCGTCGCCCCAGTCGTTTCGTCGATCAGGTCAACGCTCTCGGCCGAAGGCGTATCGCCCTCGAAGCTAGTCACTTTTCAGTCCTCTCGAAATTCTCATCCGTCGCGCGTACTCGTCAGCCGAACACCAGCGAGACCAGCTTGGCAAGGCCGAAGTCGACGCCGCCGATCATGGCCAACATGAAGGCCAGGAACAGCAGCACCACGCCGGTGTAGGTGACCATCTGCTTGCGGTTCGGCCAGATCACCTTGCGCAGCTCGGCGACAACCTGCTTCAGGTAGTTCCAGACGAACAGGAAAGGATTCCGCGACGGCCCGTCGGCACGCTTCTTGGCGGCCTTCTTCGCGGAGCCCGACCCGTTCTTCGTGGGTGACGCCGCGGTGCCGGTGGACAGGTCGACCGCTTCGCTGGCGTCTTCGCCGGCGGCTGCCCGACGGGTCCGCTTGCCCGACGGGCGGGTCGGTCGGGTCACGACGGCGCCGCGGCCGTTCTCGGTGTCGGAGCCGGCATCGTCGTGCTCGTCGCTCACCGCATGCTCCCTTGTCTGGTCATCTGGTTTGTGGGTCACCTTCCAGTGTCCACACTTGTCGAGTATTCAGTTGAGCAGGGGCGACAGGACTTGAACCTGCAACCTGCGGTTTTGGAGACCGCTGCTCTGCCAGTTGAGCTACGCCCCTTCAGAGTGGCGCTACTCAGGCCACCCGTTCGGGGCTCACACAATTCGCGCGCTCCCCGATCGGCCGATCTTCAAACCGACGGACAGCGCGCTGGACTGGGAAAACCCCGAGGACCGAGTGTAGCGCGCCACCCGTGGTAGTTACTAATCCGCCGGCGAGCCGGTCCTGATGCGATCGACGAGCCGGTGATCACGCTCCGACCGGCAGCCGGTCATCAAACAGACGCCTCGCCGTTCACGTCATCGCCGCCATCGGGATCTTCGGCGGGATCATGGACGACGGGCTTGCGCACAACCTGTCCCGTCTCCGGATCCCAGCCGGCCGAGATCGAGTTGTCGCCCTCGTGGCCCATCAGCGTGGTGAACGATTCCATCACGAGCTCGCCGTGTTGGTCCACCAGCTTGTTGCGGGTGGTGACGATGTCGGCGCCGAACCGTTCGTCGACGGTCAGGATTTCCATCGTGCCGGTCAGTTCGTCACCGACCTTGATCGGTCGATGGAACTTGAACTTCTGGTCGACCTGCACGATCTGCATCGTCTCGAAGCCGATGTCGTTGTGCTGAAAAAAGTGCCGCTGGATCATCACCGCGAAGATCGACATGAACGTCGGCGGCGCGATCAGGGCGTCGTGGCCCGAGGCCCGGGCCGCCTCGAGACTATGGCTCTGCGGGTCATGCGCCTTGACGGCGTTGGCGTACTGGCGGATCTGCTCATGTCCCACGACATAGGGCTCGGGGTACTTCCAGACCATGCCCTTGATATCGATCTTGAGGGCCACGGCTACGCCAACTTCGCAACGGCCACCGCGCGACCGAAGATCTTCTTGCCCCCGGTGGTTGCCGAAAGCGCGATGGTCACCGACTTCGTTTCGGGCTCAACGGATTTCACCCGTCCGCTGAAGACGATCTCCGCCCCGATGCCGTCGTTGGGCACCGGCACGACAGCCGTGAAGCGCACGTTGTACTCGGTGACCGCCGCCGGATCGCCGACCCACTCGGTGACGTATCCGCCACCCAGACCCATGGTCAGCATGCCGTGGGCGATCGCGGTGTCCAGTCCGACCTGCTTGGCGATGTCGTCGTCCCAGTGGATCGGGTTGAGGTCACCCGACACCCCCGCGTAGTTGACGAGGTCCTGCCGCGTCAGCGGAATCACCTTCTCGGGAAGCTCGTCGCCCTTCTTCACCGAGGCGAACTCACGCAGTGGCATCTGAAAAACCCTCTTCTCCGTCACCCGCCCGACCCGCCAGGGTCGTGAGTGTCTCCTGCACGACGTCACCGGCTTCGTTGGTGACGATGTTCTTCAATACGACGAGGTCGGTGCCGTGGGCCTGCCGCACGGAGTCCACCTGCACCTCGCAATAGAGTTTGTCGCCCGCGAAGATCGGCTTGCTGAACTTGATCACCTGATCGACCTGGACGATCTTCGCGTCCTTGATCCCGACGTTGGCGTGCTCGAAAAACGATATCTGCGCCATGTACCCCAGGACGCTCATGAATGTCAGCGGTGCGGGCAACGCCTTATGGCCGAGTTCGGCCGCGGCGTCCTCGTCGAAGAACGCGCGATCGTCGTTTTTCACCGCAACCGCGTACTCGCGAATCTTCTCGCGACCGACGACGTAGTAGTCGGGGTAGCGGTATTGCATCCCGACGATCCGCTCGGACAACGACACAGTTAGTGAACCTACCTACCACCCCGGCGACGCCTGCGGGCTGACTCGTCTTAGCGCGATTCCTTATGCGGCTGGTGCTTGCCGCAGTTCGGGCAGAACTTCTTGATCTCGAGCCGGTCCGGGTCGTTACGGCGGTTCTTCTTGGTGATGTAGTTGCGGTGCTTGCACACCTCGCACGCCAAAGTGATCTTCGGCCGTACGTCGGTACTGGAGGCCACGGTTCTTCGTCCTTCGTTTACGCGTTCGATGCTGCCTGTAGCGGTGGGGGGGCTCGATCCCCCGACCTCACGATTATGAGTCGTGCGCTCTAACCAGCTGAGCTACACCGCCCCGGGATCCGGGCGGATGTCCGCCCGCTCACCGAGCCCCCTAACGGAATCGAACCGTTGACCTTTTCCTTACCATGGAAACGCTCTGCCGACTGAGCTAAGGGGGCCTGCCTACTTCGAGGTTCGCGCACCGCGGCGCGAGCCTTAAAGAGGGTACATTCTCGCCGATTGCCGCGCCAAACCGCTGATCACCGCAACCGTTACTGTCCGACTCTAGTCGGACAGTGATAGGACGGAACAGTGACCGAACCCGGCGCGACCCGTGTAGCGGTGTACCTCGACTTCGACAACATCGTGATCTCGCGGTACGACCAGATCCACGGGCGCAACTCGTTTCAGCGCGACAAGGCTGCAGGCTTTCACAAGAATCCGGGTCGGCTGACGCAAGCGACCGTGGACGTCGGCGCAATCATCGACTACGCGTCGTCGTTCGGCACGCTGGTGCTGACCAAGGCCTACGCCGACTGGTCGACCGACGTCAACGCCGACTACCGCGACCAGCTCGTCGGGCGCGCGGTCGACCTGGTGCAGCTGTTCCCGGCCGCCGCGTACAGCAAGAACGGCGCCGACATCCGGCTCGCCGTCGACACCGTCGAGGACATGTTCCGGCTGCCCGACCTGACCCACGTCGTCATCGTCGCCGGCGACTCCGACTACATCCCGCTCGCACAGCGGTGCAAACGCCTCGGGCGCTACGTCGTCGGCATCGGCATAACCGGATCGATCAGCCGGTCGCTGACCGCGGCCTGCGACGAGTACGTCTCCTACGACGCGCTGCCCGGCGTTCCGGCGGTCAAGACGGAAGCCCCGAAGCGGCGACGCACCAAGGCCGACGCCGAGCAGGACGCAGAACAGCCCGATCCGCAGGCCGCCGGGACCGCGCTGCTCGAGCGGGCGCTGCGTATCGCGCACGGCAAGGACGACTCTGATTGGCTGCACAATTCGGCGGTCAAGGCTCAGATGAGGCGCATGGACCCGTCGTTCTCGGAGAAGTCCCTCGGGTTCAAGTCGTTCAGCGACTTCCTGCGCTCGCACACCGACCTGGTCGAACTCGACGAGAGCAGCACCATCCGCATGGTGCGGCTGCGCAGCCAGGACTGAGCCCCGAAATTTGGGCCCAGATACGCTGACGGTCATGGCTTCGGATCGGCTCTACTTCCGTCAGTTGTTGTCCGGTCGCGACTTCGCCACCGGTGACATGATCGCCCAGCAGATGCGCAACTTCGCCTACCTGATCGGCGACCGCGAGACCGGCGACACGGTGATCGTCGACCCCGCCTACGCCGCAGGCGATCTCGTCGACGCGCTGGAGGCCGACGGCATGCGGCTGTCCGGCGTGTTGGTCACCCACCACCACCCCGACCATGTCGGCGGTTCGATGATGGGTTTCGAACTCAAGGGGCTCGCCGAACTGCTCGAGCGCACGAGCGTGCCGGTGCACGTCAACCAGCTTGAGGCCGACTGGGTTTCGAAGATCACCGGCATCGCGCGCAGTGAACTCACCGAGCACCAGCACGGCGACGTCGTCAAGGTCGGCGACATCGACATCGAACTGCTGCACACGCCCGGCCACACTCCGGGCAGCCAGTGCTTCCTGCTCGATGGGCGGCTCGTCGCCGGCGACACCCTGTTCCTAGAGGGGTGCGGGCGCACCGACTTTCCCGGTG
Source organism: Mycobacterium sp. 852014-52144_SCH5372336 (assembly GCF_001665615.1). Lineage (NCBI taxonomy): Bacteria > Bacillati > Actinomycetota > Actinomycetes > Mycobacteriales > Mycobacteriaceae > Mycobacterium > Mycobacterium sp. 852014-52144_SCH5372336. The sequence continues at coordinate 21,743 of NZ_LZSW01000062.1, read as the reverse complement.
GCAACGCTGACGATATGTTCCGCAGCCTGCAGGCGCTGGCGAAACTCTCCGGCGACCCGACGGTGTTCCCCGGCCACTGGTACTCCGCCGAGCCCAGCGCCTCTCTGTCGGAGGTACGCCAGACCAACTACGTCTACCGGGCGAGCAACCTCGACCAGTGGCGCATGCTGATGGGCGGCTGACCTTCGCCCATACGTGGTGCGGTGGGCGAAAAAGCGTCGCTGTCAGTGCTGCTGCGCTAATCTCCGTTTGCTCGGCGCCTATCGGGAGGACCGCTTGCGATGACGACACCCCCCACGCCGGCAGGCTGGTATCCCGACCCCGATGGCGCTGGCGCCCAACGGTATTGGGACGGTTCGACGTGGACCGAGCACCGTTCGCCGGGCCCGACGTCGCAGCCCGCAGAGCCGCCGTCGGCCATCGAACCGCCGATGCACTCGCAACCGCCCGCCGAACCGCGCTCCAACGACAACCGCACACTGCTCACCCGCTACCTCGCCGTGTGCGGCGCCCTGCTGCTCGTGCTGATCCTCGCCCTTGTCTACGGGTTGTTCCGCGATGACAACGACGACGGTCCCAGGTCATCCACGACGACGTCACCGCCTGAGATCGCCGACCAGCCCACCACGATGGCCGAGGAACAGGCCGGCACTCCCACGCCAGATGCGCTGCCGCCGCTCGCCGGAGCGACCGTCGACGGAGTGCTGTCGTTCACGGTCGTCGACGTCGAGACCGGTTCGACGGTTTCGTCGACCGAGGCCCCGGTGGAGAAGACCGCGACCGGTGAATACGTCGTCGTACGCCTGTCGGTGGTCAACGACGGCGACGCCACCGCGCAGTTCCTCGGCACCCTGCAGAAGCTGCACGCCGGAAACACCGTCTACTCCATCGACGACGAGGCGACGTTCTACGTGGGCGGCGGATTCGTCGAGATCCAACCGGGTGCCGAGGCGCTGGTCGGCCTCGCCTACGACGTGCCGACGGGCACGGTACCGGGCTTCATCGAGGTGCATGCCGATCCGTTGAGCCCGGGTGCGCGGATCCCGTTGACGTAGCGTTCCGACAGACTGGCGGACATGGCGGACTCGCTCTTTGCCGATGTCTCGGAATGGCAGGTCGGAGTCGACGACAGCTATCCGTACCCGGTGTTGTGCATCCGTTCCAACGACGGGACGTACCGAGATCGTCGGTGGCGCAACAACTATGACTGGTGCCGCCGCAGTGCCGACGACGGGCGTCTGACATTTTTCCTCGTGTACTTCGTGTGGCGGCCGAACTGGCGCGAGACGGTGGCCACGTTCCGCGACCAGGTGGGCACTCCGCACCCGAGGATGGCGGTCATGCTCGATGTCGAGTCGTGGGGCGGCCAGATCCGCGGCGACTGCTCGGCGGAGATCAACGCCACCCGCCGCGAGGTCGGCGCTTTCGTCGGCAGCACGGCGAAGGTGATCGGCTACGGCAACGTCGGCGACTTGAACAGCCTGTGGCCGCACAAGCCGCCGGGGCTTCAGGTCGTGGTCGCCGCCTACGGACGCAACCCTCCGTATCACGGGAAGGTGGCGCATCAGTACACCGACGCAACCGGATATGGCGGCGGTCTACCGGAGGGCGCGCCACCGTTCGGCAACTGTGACATGAACTCCGCCGACGGTTTGGCGCCCGACATTTTCGCAGGTGTCTGCGGCATATCGGGTCGAGAAACACAATTTTCTGGACAAGATGCCCGCACGGGGGCAAACTTGTAGACCCTAGCGTCAATTACGGGCCGGGGGGCCAAGATGAAGAAGCTAGTGCTGTGCTTCGACCGCACTCGCGGCTATCCCGACCCTGTAACCGCGACGAACGCGCATCGACTCATTCGTCTGCTCGACGACGTCCCCGACCAGCTCACCTGGTATCACCCTGGAGTCGGGGCGAACTCCGCGATGACGCTGCGGCCGTTCAGAACCGCGGCCGACGACGCTCGCGGTGCCATCGCCGAGGCTTATCGATTCCTGGTCGACAGCTGGGAACCCGGCGACCCGATCTATCTGTTCGGCGTCGGTCGCGGCGGTTACTGCGCCCAGAGCCTGACCCGCTTACTGGCCACCGTCGGGGTGCTTCCGGAGCTGACGGATTTCGTGCTCGGCGCGTATGCCCTGCCCCGGACCGGCCGCGACCAGCAGGACTGGACACGCGTCACGCAGATCGCCTCCCAGTTGGAGCAGCAGCGAGAAATCCCCGTCGCGGTCCGATTCCTGGGCATCTGGGACGCGGTGAGCATCCCGGGCTTGACGCGCCGGTCGATGCCGGCCCGAATGCCCAACGTCGAATCCGGCAGGCACGCGGTTGCGATCGACGGCCGCCCCGGCGAACGGTTGACGACCTCGGCGTCGGAGCGCATCGAGGAGGTCTGGTTCCGCGGCGCCCATTGCGACGTCGCCGGAGGGCCGGGGGCATGCAGATCGCTGGCCGACATCACCTTCGACTGGATGCTCGACGGCGCGCTGAGCGCTGGGCTCGGGATTTCCGAGGAGCGCATGGACACGCTGCCCGCACCCGATCAGTACGACGCGCTCGCCGAAACCGCCCACACGATCTCGCTGCGCAAGCTCGCCGAGGATGCGGCCGTGCACTCCAGTGTCGAGTTGTACCTGCGAGAGCATCCGCAGTATTGGAAGCGCTTACCGGCCCGCGTGACGTGGTCGGACCGCGACTGGGCGGCACGCGGTGAGCGACTGGTCCGTCCGAGGGGCGCGACGGCCGAGAAAGCGATGGCCGACATCGGGTTCGCGGCGTCGTTCGGCGACCTGGTCAGCAATACCGCGCAGCTGAGGCCGGCAAGCCTATTGTGACGAATTCCGCCGGTCACGATCGTCGGTGACGGGTGCTCTTATCGACGCGCACGCCAAAATAGCAAAGGGTGTGTGATCCGCGGCTGCGTGATATACAGCGGTGCGTGGATGCGGATGGGGTTCTCGGCCTCTCGGCCGGCATGTGGACGGCGCTGGCCGCCTGGCTCGCCGTCGTGGTGGGAATCGCCGCCCTGGTTTACGCCTGGCGGCAGTATCAGCGGGGACGGCGGCAGAGCGAAGAGCTCATGGCGCCCAACGTGGCGATGTTCATGGAACCGGCGGCCAACGACTGGCATCTGATCGAGCTCGTGGTCAAGAACTTCGGCCGGACACCGGCCTACAACATCCGGTTCGACTTCGCGCATCCGCCGACGGTGGCCAAGTACGAGAACGTCTACGACGACCGCTATGTCGACATCGCGCCGCTGAACCTGCCCGCCGAGATCCCGTATCTGGCGCCCGGACAGGAATGGCGCATCGTCTGGGATTCGGCACTGGACCGTCGCGAACTCGGCGAGGCCATCGCATCCCGGTTCGACGGCGCCGTCACCTACTACGACCAGAAGGGGCACGCCAAGAAGAAGGGGTCGCGCCACCGGTACCGGTCCACGGCGGTGCTGGACTGGTCGACGCTGCATCCGGTCGAGCGGCTGGAGCTGTTGACCACGCACGACCTGGCCCGCCAGGAGAAGCAGAAGCTCGAACTGCTGCGTCATCTGCTGACCTACTACCACTACGCGGCGAGCGAGAGCCGCGAAGACGTCCTGCGCCAGGAGATCAACCGGGTGCGGTCCTCGGTCGATGAACTCCGCGATCGGTACCGCACGGAAACCGAAGGGCCGCAGCGCACACGGCGCAACGGGACGGTCCCCGGTCGGCCGGTCGACATCGACGCCGAATTCGAGGAAGCGCACACCCAGATCCTCAAGACCAACACGGCGCGGCACCGTATTGCGTGATGACGCCAAGGTGACGGCCCTTGGCAATCGTATCGATGTTTCGTAACATCGATACGATTGCCCGTCCGCTTCATAAGGAGAATCGATGAGCAGCCTCGTTGGCTATGAACTGAACGAGTCGGTCGCCACGATCACGCTGGACGACGGCAAGGTCAATGTCCTCGGCCCGGCCATGCAGACCGCGATCAACGAGGCGCTCGACCGGGCGGAGAAGGACGCCGCCAAGACCGTCGTGCTGGCGGGCAACGGGCGCGTGTTCAGCGGCGGTTTCGACCTGAGCGTATTTCAGTCCGGCGACGCGCAGGCCGCGCTGGGGATGCTCGCCGGCGGGTTCGAGCTCGCGGTGCGGTGCCTTACCTTCCCGGTGCCGGTGGTCATGGCCGCGACGGGTCCGGCCATCGCGATGGGGTCGTTCCTGCTGCTGTCCGGGGACCACCGAGTCGGTCAGCCGAAGACCCGCTGCCAGGCGATCGAGGTGGCGATCGGCATGACGATCCCGGTCGCCGCGCTGGAGATCATGCGATTCCGTCTGACCCCGGCGGTCTATCAGAGGGGCGCGGCGCTGGCGTCGACGTTCGCCGGTGACGAAGCCGTCTACGGCGGGTGGCTCGACGAGATCGTCGAGGCCGATCGCGTCTCGGCGCGGGCGCAGGAGGTGGCCACGGAACTGGTGAACACCGTGCACACCGGCGCGCACGTCGCGACCAAGCTGAAGGCCCGCGAGTCCGCGCTTAACGCCATTCGGGCCGGAATCGACGGGCTGGCAACCGAATTCAGCCTCGGGTAGGCCAGCCCGATGCCGAGGGCGAAGCAGCGCACGCCCGAGCTGAAGGACCACCTGCTCGAGGTGGCGATCGCGACGCTGTCCGAGGACGGCATCTCGGGGTTCACCACGCGCCGAGTCGCCGAGCGGGCGAGCACGTCGGTGCCCGCGGTGTACGAGCTGTTCTCCGACAAGGCGGGACTGCTGCGGGCGATGGTCTTCGAGGGCTTCCGGCTGCTGGGCGCCGAACTGGAGACGGTTCCGCTCAGCGAGGATCCACTCGCCGATCTCGAACGGCTGGTGCCGGTCTTCCGGTCGTTCTGCCGGTCGTATCCCCGGCTCGCCCAGCTGATGTTCGCACGGCCGTTCGCCGAATTGGAGCCTGGGCCCGACGAAGCGGCGGCAGGCGCCTCGGTGCGCGCGGTATTCACCGGCCGGATACAGCGCTGCGTCGACGCGGGGCTGCTGACAGGCGACGTCGCCGACATCGCTCACGTGCTGCTGGCGCTCGCGCAGGGGCTGGCGGTCCAGGAGCTCGGGCGGTGGCTGGGGTCGTCCACGCCGTCGATCGAGCAGCGGTGGCGACTCGGCGTGCGCTCGCTGCTCGTGGGGCTGCGGCCCGCCCCCTAGGCCCCATTTTTGGGGCGTTCGCCTCATGTCGGCGGCCCGCCCGGCGGCGCACGATCACGGCATGACCACAACACCTCAGGCCTTCGCCGCCGCCACCAAGACCATGCCGCTGCCCGATGGAGACGAGGAGCGGGTCGTCGGCTTCGGCGTCATGGGCCTGCCGTTCGCCAACGGCCACTACCTCGCCTACCGGGATTTCCCCGAGACGTCGTTCTCCCCCGCCTACAAATCGGTGTGGCATCGCACGCCGGACGGGGTGTGGACGTTCTACGCCACCACACCGGGACCGCAGAGCTGTTCGCGGTACTTCAGCTCGGCGACACCGGTCGACCCCGTTGTCTGCGCCATCGACGCCGAGTGGCTCACACCGTGGTCATTGTCGATTTCCATTGCCGGAGTGCTGGATTGGCGTGTCGACATCACAAGCACCGCGGCCACCCGTCTGATGAGCGCCGTCGGATCACGCATTCCCGCCGCCGCGGCACGCAACCGCCGAACGCTGATGGCGATGAGCCGCATCGTCGGCCCGGTGTTGGGCATCGGCAAGGTTCGGCTGACCGGCAACCTGCCCAACGGTCAGGAGTTCCGCATCGCACCCCGGCGGGTGTGGGCGGTCGCCGACTCGTCGGCCGTCGTGCAGGGCGTCAATCTCGGTCCCGTCGGGCCGCATCCGGTGCAAGGCAACTTGGCCGACTTCCAGCTGCCGCAGCGGGGTATCTGCGTGGTCGCCCAGGGCCGGTTCGAGGCGTTCGACGTCACTCGTCACCGCGATGCGGCCCGTCTTGACCTATCGCACTGATCCGGCGATGCAAACGGTGCAGAATCGGGCTGTGGCCGGCGCTCGCACCCCGCAGGAGCCTCCGACCCGGGCGGAAGTGCTCGCGGCGCTTTCGGTCGCGGTCGACCTCGGGCTGGGTCAGCCCGCCGAGCACATGCTGCGGTCCGCGCTCATCGCCACACGCCTGGCCGACCAACTGAAACTGCCTGCGAAGCAGCGTGATTGCATCTACTACGCGACGCTGATCATGTGGATCGGTTGTCACGCCGACTCGCATGAGTACGCCCGGTGGTTCGGCGACGACATCGCGGTGCGGCGAAGCTCGTACCTCGTCGACTGGTCGGGCCTGCCGTATCAACGCTTCCTGCTGACCAACGTCGGCCGCGGGGAGTCTTTGCTGACCCGGCTGAGGACGGCGGCGACACTGTATGCCAATGCGCGAGGGCATATCTCGCAGCTGATCCACTCGCACTGCACGTCGGCCGGCCTGCTTGCCGAACGTATCGGCCTGCACGCCGACGTACAGCACGCGCTGCGGTACACCTTCGAACGCTACGACGGCGGCGGGCTGCCGACCGGCGCGTCCGGCGACGCGATACCAATCGGGATGCGGGTCGCTCAGGTCGCCGACATGGTCGAGGTGCACCAGCGCGAGTACGGCATCGACGGCGCGGTCGCGATGGCGCGCAGCAGGCGCGGCGGTCAGTTCGACCCGGCGGTTGTCGACGCGTTCGTCGCCGATCCGGCCGACGTGCTCGCGGTCCCGTCGACCGGAGACGTATGGGCGACGGCGCTGCGGCAGGCGCCCGATCGCGGAACGCGCCTGGACTCCGGGTCGCTCGACACGCTGCTGATGGCCCTCGGCGAGTTCGTCGACCTCAAATGTCCGTTCACACTGGGGCATTCACGCGCGGTGGCCGATCTCGCCGCATCCGCCGCCGAGGCGCTCGGGCTCGACGACGAGGCCGTCGCGACGACACGACGCGCCGGCTATGTGCACGATCTCGGCCGCATCGGTGTGTCGAACCAGGTCTGGTCGAAACCCACCGCGCTGACCATGGCGGAGTTCGAGCGCATGCGGCTGCATCCATACCTGACCGAGCGGATCCTTTCTCAGGTGCCGGCTCTCAAGGACATCGCGTCGGTGGCGGCCAACCACCACGAATGTCTCGACGGCTCCGGGTATCCGCGGGGGCTGGCCGCACGGCAGCTCTCGATGCCCGATCGGCTGCTGGCGTGCGCGGTCAGCTACCAGAGCGCGCTCGAACCGCGGCCGTACCGGGAGGCGCTCGGCCCCGCGGGCGCGGCGAGGCGACTGCGCGAACGGGTGTCGAAGGGGCAATTGGACTCCGCGGCCGCCGATGCGGTCCTGCACGCGTCCGGGCACGCTTCGCGCAGGCGCCAGCCCCGCCCGGACGGTCTCACGAGCCGAGAGGTCGAGGTGCTGCGACTGGTCGCACAGGGCGCGAGCAACAAGGCCATCGCCGCCACGCTGGTGCTCAGCGAGAAGACGGTGCGCAATCACGTCGAGCACGTGTACGCCAAGATCGGCGTCTCGAACCGAATCGGGGCCAGCATGTACGCACTCGAGCACGGGCTCGTGTCGGGCTGAAGACGTCCGTCAACGCGGGCCGAGCAGCTCGCCGGCGCGGCGGTGGTCGTCGTCGGCGTTGAGGGTCAGCACACCGACGACGTCGCCGCCCGCCTCGTACCAGACGGTGAACCCGGTGTGGTGGTCGACGAACCGGGCCCCGTCGAAGTCGACACCCCAGCCGCGGTACTTGAGCACGGAAGTGCCGATGGTGCAGGAGAACCCGGGCACGGTGTCCCAAACTGCGCGGTAGCCGGCCGCGGTCAGGCCGGCGACATGGCCTTGATGCGCGGCATCGCGCCAGTGTTCGGCGGCGATCGGCCTGCCGGCGGTGACGTTGTGCGCCAGCGCCGCATCGCCCGCGGCGTACACGTTGCGTGCCGAGGTGTGCATGTGCGCGTCGACGACGATGCGCCCGTCGCGGGTCTGCAGTCCGGCGGTTTCGGCGAGGCGGATGTCGGGGCGCACACCCGTCGCGCACACGACGAGGTCGGCGTCGACGGCCTCACCGCTGTCCAACACCACACGGGTGTCCTCGATCGCGGCGACGGTCGTCTCACCGGCGAACCGGACCCCGTTGTCCGACAGCAGTTTCGCGACGCGCTCACCGGCCTCGACCCCGAACCGGCGCTGCAGCGGGACGTGTTCGGCGGCCACGACCATCGTCGCGACCCCGCGCTCGGCCAGACAGGATGCGGCCTCGCAGCCGATCAGGCCGCCGCCGATGACCACGGCGCAGTCGGAATAGCGGGCGGCCATCTTGAGCGCGACAGCGTCGGCAAACGACCGCAGCGTCAGCGCCGCCTCGATACCCGGGATGGGCGGTCGCACCGGGATGGACCCGGAGGCGACCACGAGATGCCAGTAGGGATAGCGCTGACCACCCGCTGTCACGACCTCCTGGCGGTCCACGTCGATGCGCTCGACGGTGATGCCGCGGACGAGGTCGACGGCATTGCGTTCGAACCAGTGCTCGCTGTGCAGCGCGAGCCTGGCGTCGCGGCCGCACAGGAAGTCCTTGCTCAGCGGCGGCTTCGCGTACGGCAGCGCCGGGTCGGTGGTCAGGATGCGCACGGGGATGTCGGGGTGCTTGCTGCGGAACGTCTCCGCAGCGCTCACCCCGGCAGCACCGCTGCCGACGGCAACGAACCCTGGAGCCACCACGGAGTGTGAGTACCAACTTCGGCGCCGCGATAACCGTGGGTCAGCAAATCGCCTTCGCCGCTAGTCGGCGATGCCCCAGACCAGACAGAACGTGTGTCCGGCGGGGTCGCGGAACACGCGGAACTTCGCGTCCTCCTCGGCGTCGGACACCCGGGTGGCGCCGAGGTCGAGCACTTGATGTTCGGCGGCGTCGGGGTCGTCCACCGCGATGTCGAGGTGGAACTGTTGCGACCCGCGCGGATCAGGGAAGCGGGGCGGCTCGTGCTCGGGCGAGAACTGGAACGCCAGCCGTCGGCCCTGCGGATCGGTGAGCACCACCCAGGTGTCGTCCTGCTTCTCGATCTGCCCGCCCAGGACGTCCGCATAGAAGGTGGCCAGCCGCATCGGGTCACGGCAGTCGACGACGATGGATCGCAGCTTCCCAATCATGATCGTCGGGTTGCCGGTATTCAGGCGGCACAAACTACGGTGTGGCACCATCTGCGCATGAAACCCGAGGACGACCCGGAGGCGCGTATCCGGCAGCTGGAGCAACCGCTGGCCGACTACGGCGCGGTCGAATTGGGCACCTCACAGCCGCCCGGCACCGACTACCAGACGTCGGCCCTGCCCCCGCCGGTCTACGGTCCGCCGCACCAGCAGCCCTATCCCGCGCAGTCTCCCTACAGCGCAACGCCGTTCGGAGTCTCGTTCCCCCCGGGGCCGACGAAGAGCGGCGCGCCGTTCGGACTGATCTTCGGATTGGTCGGGGCCGTCGTGGTGGTCATCGTCGCAGGCATCGGCGCGCTCGTGTGGACACTGTCGTCGGCGACGGAGGAGATCGCGGGCCGCCCCGGCATTTCCATCCCCACCGGGGATGATCCCCGCGGCGGCAGCGTGACGATCGGGCCGTCGCGCGAGGCGCCGACCTGGCTTCCGGACGACGAGCCGCCCAAGGTCGCGGTCGCGCCCGCGGGCGGGCAGTACAGCGTGTCCGGGGTCGACGAGAACGAGACGATCGAGTGCAATGGCGCCAACATCTCCGTCAGCGGCGTCAACAACACGGTGACCCTGCTCGGTCACTGCCTGAGCGTGTCGGTGTCGGGCGTCGAGAATCAGGTCACCATCGACAGCGTCGACCAGATCGGCGCGTCGGGCTTCGACAACCAGGTGATCTACCACTCCGGCGATCCCGAGGTAAACGTCACGTCGAGGAACACCGTCACCCGGGGTTAGGTGTGCCAGCCCAGGATTCGCTCGGCCAACTCGGGTCCGCAGTCCTCCTGCACGAAATGGCTTCCGTGGACGCGGGCATGGGGTTGGCCGGCCGCGCCGGGAACGTGGTCGATCAACGGGCGATCGGCACGGCCGAGGATGGGATCCTTGGCGCCGAACACGCACAGAAACGGTTTCTCCCAGCGCCCCAACGCTTCCCACGCCGCGCGGTTGGCCGGTAGTGCCGGATCGCCCGGCTCGGTCGGTACCAGCGCCGGGAACGCGCGCGCCCCGGCCTGAAATCGCTTGGCGGGAAACGGCGCATCGTATCCGGCCCGGATGCGCGCGGGTACGTCGGTGACCGTGCCGAAGGCGACGATGCGTCCGGCAGGCAGTATCGGTGAGTGACGCGCGAACGCCCGCCAGATGCGAAACGGTAGATTGGCCGGGGTCTGACCGGCAGGCAGAAAGCCGTTCGCAACGACGATGCGCGCGACGCGGTCGTCTTGTTCGGCAGCGATGCGCAACCCGATCAACGAACCCCAGTCCTGCACGAACATCGTCGTGTCGCGCAGGTCGAGCGCCGAGAACCACGACGTCACCCATTCGACGTGGCGCAGATACGTGTAATCCTCGATGCGACTGGGCTTGTCGGAGCGCCCGAACCCGATCAGGTCGGGTGCCAGTACCCGGTAGCCGCCGGCGGCCAGCGGCGGAATCATGGTGCGGTACAGGTAACTCCACGTCGGTTCGCCGTGCAATATGACGATGACCGGGCCGTCGGGTGGGCCTTCGTCGACGTAGTGCATGCGCAGCGCCTCGGTGTCGGACGCGGTGACGTCGACGTAGTGCGGCGCGAAGGGATAGCCCGCGAGGTTGGTGAAGCGGTCGTCGGGCGTGCGCAGAACGTCCATGAGGTGCTCCTATCCGCCTCCTGCAGCTTAGGACCTGTCCCCCGATCGGTGGACACGGAATTCGTCCGGTTCACCCGCCGGTCGGTCGACAGACATCGGCGCCGCGGTGCAGCACTGTTGAGTCATCGCCGGAACACCGGCGCACAACCGGACTCGACGAGGAGATCCCGACATGAACGCCAACACCACCCGCCGCACCGCCCAGTTCTTCGCCCTGCCGATCGTGGCAGCCGCAATCCTGGCCGGTGCCCTCGCCTTCGCCGGAGCCGCCAACGCCGAAACCAACTCCCCCGCGCCGCGGCCGCCCAGCATCGTCGCAACGCCGACGGTCACCGCGCACCCGGCCCCCGGCGCCCCCCACACTCACGGCATCCCTCATCTGCAGCAGGTTCAGCCCGGCTACCAACGCTGACCCCACAGCCACTCATCACAGAGGCCCTCCAGGTCGCTCTATCTCTGGAGGGCCTCAGTCATGGTCGGGAGCCGCGCGCCACGGGACGCGACGGGTCCGAACTCCACTGCGACCATGAGCCGGGAAACAGCGCGGCGTCCACTCCCACCGCCGCGAGGCCCGCGATCGTCACCGCCGCAGTGACACCCGACCCGCAGTAAACCGCCGCCTCGCCGCCGCCCACATGCCCGAACGTCCGGGCCAACTGGTCGTCGGCCAGCAGTGTTCCGTCGTCGGCCAGCAGGCTGGTGCTCGGCACGTTGAGCGCACCGGGAATGTGGCCGGCGACCGGATCAACCGGTTCGACCTCGCCGCGGAACCGTTCGGGGGCCCGCGCGTCAAGGACCAACCGGCCCGGCTCGAGCAGCGCGTCGGCGGTGACTGTCCGGCGAGCCCCGGCGTACAGGTCGTCGTGGGCGACGGTCACGTCGCCGGGCGAGGGTTCGACGACGCCGGATTCCAGACGGCCGCCCGCCGCAGTCCACCCCGCGAGGCCGCCGTCGAGGATGCGGACGTCGTGGATGCCGGCCGCGGTCAGGACCCACCAGGCGCGTGCGGACCCGGCGCGGTTCCAGTCGTCGTAGACGACGACCGGCCTCCCGGTCCGCACGCCCCACCGGCGGGCGGCGGCCTCGATCGCGGACCCGGACGGCAACGGGTGCCGCCCAAGGCCTTCGACGGTGTGATCGCTCAGCTCGTCGTCGAGCGAGACGTACACCGCCCCGGGCAGGTGTCCCTGTTCGTAAGCGGCGCGGCCGTCGGGTGCCGCGAGGCTCCACCGCACGTCCAGCAGCGTCAGCGGTGCACCCGCATCCAGCCGCCGCGCCACCTCTGCGGCCGAGATCCACACCGTGTCGCGTGCGCTCATAACTCAGACGGTAGCGGCGACCGGCGGGCCGATCTCCTCGGCCAATGTCTCGACGACGCGGGACAGTTCGTCGACCAACCAACTGTCGCTGCGGCGCTGATACACCTCGAGCAGCGAGCGGTAGTACCACAGATGCTCGTGCGGGTCGTCGGTGTTGAAGCGCTGCCACACCTTCGGGCCGAAGCGGCGCAGGTCGCGCAGGATCGCCCTGGCGTTGTCGAGCTTGTCGGCCATCGACACGCGAATCGTGCTGTCGGAGGCCGTGTTCAGGTGTTCGATGTAAGCCTGCTTGCGCTCGCGCCACGGCGGTTTCGGTGTCACCATGGTGTCGCTGCACTCCTCGACGATGGCCGCGACGTCGGGGCCGAACCGCTCCTCGATGCGCACCAGTGTCGCGTCACCGCCCTGGTCCTCGGCGGCGTCGTGCAGCAGCGCCGCGATCGCCTCGGTCTCGGTGCCGTCGGCCTCGATCACCAGCCCGGCAACCGACAGCAGGTGCCCGACATACGGGACCTCGCTGGCCTTGCGGGTCTGGGTGCGGTGCAGTTCGGCGGCGAACCCCAGCGCCTCGTGGAACTTCGGGCCAAGGCGCGGTGACGTCGTGTCGCTCACCTCGCGCTCCTTCCTCAGACCGTCGGTGGCAGCGGATCGAGCATCACGGCGCGATCACCGTTCCAGCGGTACCGCGCGCTGTGGATGGCGGCGGGTTCGCAGGCATTGCACTCACCCGGCACCTTGTAGGTCAGCACCACCATGTCGTCGCTGCTGGCGGCGGCATCCAGTGACGTGAAGCCGTACGCCTTGGAAGTGCCCGTTCCCAGATATTCGCCGCGATGGAACAGCAGCGCCTGCACGGGCGAGCTACCGGTGCCGCCCTCGGTGGTCACCAGGATCGTGGACAGCTTTGCGCACGGGTCGTAGTTGCTGTCGACGGGCGTGGTGTCCCACCTGGCGCCGGTGAGCGGCTCGAACGGCAGCTGCGCGAACGCCAGGCGCAGCGCGTCGGCCTGGTCGGGACCGCACGATGGCTGGGCGTTCGCGACCGGCGTCGCGACCAACGGGATACAGGCGGCCATGGTCATCATCGCGGCCATCGAACGAAACATCGAAATGTTGGCTTCCCTGGCTTCCTCGCTTGCAAACGTGCACCGCCACCGTAAACCCCTCGCCGCGTCGTACCGACCTCCTATCGTGGGCTGTGATGGCGCTTCACATCCATCGGGCAGAACGCACCGATCTTCTCGCCGACGGGCTCGGCGCACTGCTTTCCCATCCCCTACCTGACCCGTTCGCCGAAGAATTGGTGATCGTTCCGGCCAAGGGTGTCGAGCGCTGGCTGAGCCAGCGACTGAGCCACGCGCTCGGGCGTGGCGCCGGCACCGACGGCGTCTGCGCGGGCATCGCGTTTCGCAATCCCCGCTCGCTGATCGCCGAGCTGACGGGAACAGAGCGCTCTTGCCGAATTGTCGGCACCGCCGACGTCGATCCGTGGTCGCCCGACGCCATGGTGTGGCCACTGATGGAGGTCATCGACGCCACCTGCACCGAGGACTGGTGCACACCGCTGGCCACCCACCTCGGCCATTTCGAATCCGGCGAGGAGAGGGAGCTGAGGCAGGGCCGGCGTTACGCCGTCGCCCGCAGGCTGGCCGGGCTGTTCGCCTCCTACGCCCGCCAGCGCCCGCAACTGCTGATCGACTGGGAGAACGGCGCCGACGGCGACATCCCGGCCGACCTCGCCTGGCAGCCGCCGCTGTGGCGTGCGCTCATCGAGCGCATCGACGCCGACACGCCGCATATCCGGCACGCCAAAACGGTTGTGAGGCTGAGGGAGTCGCCGACCGATCTGCCCGAGAGGCTGTCGCTGTTCGGGCACACCCGGCTGCCCAGCACCGAGATCGAACTGCTCGACGCGCTTTCCACCCACCATGACCTGCATCTGTGGCTGCCGCATCCCAGCGACGACCTCTGGCAGCAACTCAAGGGAACACACGGCCAGATCCCTCGTCGCGAGGACACCAGCCATCGCAGTGTCGGTCACCCTCTGCTCGCCACGCTCGGCCGCGACCTTCGTGAACTGCAGCGTGCGCTGCCCGACGATGCTCGCACCGACGAATATCTCGGCGGCCGGGCCCACCCGAACACGCTCCTCGGGTGGCTGCAATCCGACATCGGTGACAACACGATCCGTCGAGAAGGCCGGAGGCACACCGCCATCGACCGCTCGGTGCAGGTGCACAGCTGCCACGGGCCGGCCCGCCAGATCGACGTGCTCCGCGAAGTCCTGCTCGGACTGCTCGCCGACGACCCGACACTCGAACCACGCGACATCCTCGTCATGTGTCCGGACATCGAGACCTACGCGCCGCTGATCGTGGCCGGTTTCGGGCTGGGTGACATGATCAAGGGCGTTCATCCCGCACATCAGTTGCGCGTGCGGCTCGCCGACCGGTCCCTCGTCCAGACCAATCCGCTGCTCGGAGTCGCGTCCCAGTTACTGGCTTTGGCCGGGGGGCGGGCCACATCCAGTGAGGTGCTCAACCTCGCGCAGGCCGCGCCAGTGCGGGCCCGCTTCGGCTTCAGCGACGACAACCTCGAGGACATCACCCGCTGGGTGCGCCAGGCCAACATTCGCTGGGGCTTCGACACCGAGCACCGCAAACCGTATGGCGTCGACTTCGTCCAGAACACATGGCGTTTCGGCATCGACCGGGTGCTCGCGGGGGTGGCCATGTCCGACGACTCCCAGGCCTGGCTCGACACCACGCTGCCCCTCGACGACGTGAGCAGCAACCGGGTCGACCTGGCCGGCCAGCTCGCCGAGTGCATCGACCGCCTGCGACATGCCGTGCAATCCCTCACCGGGACGCGACCACTAGAGCGGTGGCTGCAGGCGCTGACCGACAGCATCGCCTTGCTGACCCGAGTGAGCGACGACGATTCCTGGCAGACAGCGCAACTCGAGCGCGAGTTCGCCGACGTGCTGGCCACCGCGGGCACCCGCGCAGACACTCTGATGCGGCTTTCCGACGTCCGCGCCCTCCTCGACCGCCACCTCGCCGGCCGGCCGACCCGCGCGAACTTCCGCACCGGCACCCTGACGGTGTGCACGATGGTGCCGATGCGGTCCGTGCCCCACCGGGTCGTGTGCCTCGTCGGTCTCGACGACGGCCTGTTCCCCCGGCTGGAAGTGGTCGACGGCGACGACGCGCTCGCTCGCGAGCCGATGACCGGGGAGCGCGACATCCGTTCCGAGGACCGGCAATTGCTGCTCGACGCCATCGGCGCGGCCACCGAGACGCTGGTGATCACCTACACCGGCGCCAACGAGTACTCCGGTCAGGACCGACCGCCCGCCGTTCCGCTCGCCGAACTGCTCGACACCCTCGACCGCACCACCGAGCACCCGGTCCGCGACACGATCCTGGTGAGTCATCCACTGCAGCCGTTCGACACCCGCAACGTCATCCCCGGCGCGCTGATCCCGAAAGAGCCGTTCACGTTCGACTCCACGGTGCAACGCGCGGCGCTCACCCGCGCGGCCGAACGCGCACACCGGCCGGCATTCGTCTCGGGACCGCTGCCCCCGCCCCCACCCGACGATGTCGTGCTCGCCGATCTCGCCGGGTTCTTCCGCGATCCCGTCAAGGGGTTCTTCCGCGCCATGGAGTACACGTTGCCGTGGGAGGTCGACGGGGTCGAGGACGCGATGCCCGTCGACATAGATGCGCTCGAGGAGTGGATGGTCGGCGA
Organism: Mycobacterium sp. 852014-52144_SCH5372336; assembly: GCF_001665615.1. Classification (NCBI taxonomy): domain Bacteria; kingdom Bacillati; phylum Actinomycetota; class Actinomycetes; order Mycobacteriales; family Mycobacteriaceae; genus Mycobacterium; species Mycobacterium sp. 852014-52144_SCH5372336. The sequence continues at coordinate 5,844 of NZ_LZSW01000062.1, read as the reverse complement.
TCGCGTGCTGCGGGACATGTTGAGCGGCATGAAACCCGACCAGGCACGCCAGGCCGAGTGGCGGCGGGGCACACTGCCTCCCGGCCACCTCGGATGGCGTCGCGCTAATGAGATCTGTGAGCAGGCCTCGCTCATCTCCGACGTCGCGCGACCGTACCGGGGCGCCGATGCGACGGCGATCGACATCGACGTCGAGATCGGCGGTGGCCGGCGGGTCACCGGAACCGTCACGCCGGTGTACGGTGAGCGGCTGGTCTCGGTCACCTACTCCAAGCTCGACGGCCGTCATCTGCTGCAACCGTGGATCCTGTTGCTGGCGTTGCTGGCTCACGAACCCGGTCGCGAGTTCAAGGCGGTCAGCATCGGGCGGGCCCGACGCGGCACCACGCCGCGGGTCGAGTCGATGGGCAGGCCGGCCGAGCACGCCCGCGATCTGCTCGCCGATCTCGTGGCGATGTACGACCAGGGCCGCCGCGAACCGCTCCCGCTGCCGGTGAAGACGTCCTACGCGTGGGCAGAGGCCGTGCACGGCCACGGCGACCCCGAGCAGCGGGCCGGCTACAAATGGCGCTCCGGTATGTATCCCGGCGAGGAGGCCGAACCCGCCTACCAACTGGCGTTCGGCAAGAACACGTGGTTGGCGCAAGTGGTCGAACGCGGTCTCGACACATACGCCGGTCGGCTGTGGTTGCCGATGCTGCGGGCATTGGAGACCTAATGGGACCCTTCGATCTTCTGGGTGAGCTGCCCGCCGAACGCTCCACCACCGTGCTGGAGGCCAGCGCAGGAACCGGTAAGACCTTCGCGTTGGCCGGGCTGGTCACGCGCTACCTCGCCGAGGGTGTCGCGACGCTCGACGAAATGCTGCTGATCACGTTCAGCCGCGCGGCCAGCCAGGAACTGCGAGACCGGGTCAGGCGTCACATCGTCGACGCCGTACAGGCTTTCATCGACCCGTCGAGCGTCGACACCAACGAGATCATCGACCATCTACTCAAGGGCACCCCCGAGCAACTCGCCGACCGCGAACGCAATCTGCGCGACGCGCTGGCCGCGTTCGACGCCGCGACGATCGCCACCACACACCAGTTCTGCCAGCTGGTGCTCAAATCGTTGGGCGTCGCGGGCGACAGCGACTCGCGCGTCACTCTGGTCGAGAGCCTCGAAGAACTCGTGACCGAGATCGTCGACGACCTCTACCTGCACCACTTCGGTCGCGAACGCGACAACCCGCTGCTGACCTATCCCGATGCGCTACGGCTGGCCAAACAAGTCGTCGAGCACCCGGCGACTGAGCTGCGGCCGAAGGACCCCGCACCGGACTCACGCGCCGAGGTCTGCATCCGGTTCGCCAGAGACGTCCTCGACGAGCTGGAGGTCCGCAAGCGGCGCAAGGGGATTCTCGGTTACGACGATCTGCTGAGCCGGTTGGCCGATGCGCTGGAGGCCGACGACTCCCCCGCGCAGCTGCGCATGCACCAGCGTTGGCCGATCGTGATGGTCGACGAGTTCCAGGACACCGATCCGGTGCAGTGGCGGGTGATCGACCGCGCGTTCAACGGACGATCGACGCTCATCCTCATCGGCGACCCCAAGCAGGCGATCTACGCCTTCCGCGGCGGCGATATCGTCACCTATCTGAGCGCCGCCTCCAAGGCCGACGTCCAGAAGACTTTGGCCACCAACTGGCGCAGCGACGAGGCGCTGGTGAACCGGCTGCAGGCGGTGCTGCGCGGCGCGCAACTGGGCCACGAAAAGATCGTCGTGCACGACGTCGCCGCCAAGCACACAGGTTCGCGGCTGGTCGGCGCTCCGTGCGACGATCCGTTCCGATTGCGGGTTGTGCGCCGAAACACGTTCGGCCGCAGCGGGACCAGTGTCCTGCCGATCGATCAGCTGCGCGCCCACATCCCCAAGGATCTGGCGGGCGACATCGGTGCGCTGATCGACGCCGGCGCCACGTTCGACGGCCGTCCCCTCGGGGCGGGTGACATCGCGGTCATCGTCGAGAACCACCGCGATGCGCGGGTCTGCTACCGGGCGCTGTGCGACGCGGGCATTCCGGCGGTGTACACCGGCGACTCCGACATCTTCAGCTCCGACGCCGCCGAGGACTGGTTGGCGCTGCTCGAAGCGTTCGACCAGCCGCACCGGCCCGGTGTGGTGCGTGCGGCGGCCGCGACCATGTTCTTCGGCGAGACGGCAGAGTCACTCGTCACGGGCGGCGACCGGCTGACCGACCGCATCGCAGAGACGCTGCGGGAGTGGGCGGGTCACGCCCGGGAGCGTGGGGTGGCGGCGATCTTCGAGGCCGCGCAACTGGCCGGCATGGGCGATCGCGTGTTGTCGTGGCGCAACGGTGAACGGCAGATGACCGATCTCGCGCACATCACCCAGTTGCTGCAGGAGGCCGCTCACCGAGAACACTTCACGCTGCCCGCGCTGCGGGACTGGCTGCGGGCCCAGCGCGACGAACGCAGCGGCGCCGCTGAGCGATTCCGCCGCCTCGACAACGACGCAGCGGCTGTTCAGGTGATGACGGTGTTCGTCGCCAAAGGCCTGCAGTTCCCTGTCGTCTACCTGCCGTTCGCGTTCAACCGTCACGTGTTCGAACCCGAGCTGGTGCTCTACCACGAAGGCGACACGCGGTGCCTGCACATCGGCGGCAACGACAGCCCCGACTTCCACGCGGTGTCGAAGGCGGGCCGCGAGGAGGACGCCAGCGACGACAGCCGCCTCATGTACGTCGCGATGACGCGGGCCCAGTCGCAACTGGTCGCCTGGTGGGCGCCCTCCCGCGACGAGCCGAACGGTGGACTGTCACGGCTGCTGCGCGGTCGGCGGCCCGGCGAGCCGGTGGTCCCGGATGTCGTTGTCCCCGGCAAGGTTTCCGACGACGACGCGATGGTTCGCTTCAGCGAGTGGGAGGCCGTCGGCGGACCGGTGATCGAGGAGTCGGTGCCGCGTCCGAGGCCCGCGCGCCCCGAGTCGCCCGGCCCCGAACAAGTCAAGGCCCGCCATTTCCACCGTCTCATCGACACGGCGTGGCGCCGAACGTCCTACAGCGGGTTGATCCGCGCGGTCGAAGCGACACCGGTCAGCAGTGAGCCCGAAGTGGTCGAGCTCGACGATGAGGTCGCCGAAATCCCGTTGACGACAGAGGCGGTCGGGGCCGACGTGCCGTCGCCGATGGCCGAGCTGCCGACCGGCGCGAAGTTCGGCTCGTTGGTGCACGCGGTGCTCGAAACCGCGGATCCGTTCGCCAGCGACCTCGCCGCGGAACTTCAGGCTCGGATCCGTGAGCACTCCGTGTGGTGGCCGGTCGAGGTCGACGCCGGTGAGCTGGCGGCGGCGATGGTGCCGATGCACGACACGCCGCTCGGACCACTGGCCGGCGGCGTCACGCTCCGGCAGATCGGGCTGCGGGACCGGATGCTGGAGATGGACTTCGAATTCCCGTTGGCGGGGGGCGATTTGCGCGGGTCTGCGCCCGACATCCGGCTTGCTCACGTCGGCGAGCTTCTACATGCACACCTACCCGCGGACGACCCGCTGGCTTCGTATGCGGAGCGGTTGACCGGAGCGGGCCTGGGACCGCAACCGCTGAAAGGCTACCTGTCGGGCTCTGTGGACGCGGTGCTGCGAATCGGCGGCCGCTACCTCGTCGTCGACTACAAGACGAACTGGCTCGGCGACCCCAACCGAGCCCTCACCGCGGCGGACTACTCCCGCCCGCGGCTGGCCGAGGCGATGCTGCACTCGGACTATCCGCTGCAGGCGTTGTTGTACAGCGTTGTGCTGCACCGCTTTCTGCGGTGGCGGCTGGCCGGGTACACGCCCGAGCGGCATCTGGGCGGCGTGCTGTATCTGTTCCTGCGCGGGATGTGCGGGCCGAACACCCCGATCGAGGACGGTCATCCCGCCGGTGTGTTCAGCTGGCAACCGCCGATGGCGTTGATCACCGGGCTGTCGGATCTGCTCGACGCTGGCAGGGCCGCGGCGTGACCGGCGTGGAGTGGCGGCGGGCGATCAGCGCCACCGGGCTGCTGCGCACCTTCACCGACGCCGAACTTCTCGATGCGTCGGATGTACATGTTGCACAACGGCTCTGCGATCTCGTCAAGGCGCCCGACGAGCGGGTGTCCCTTGCGATCGCGCTCGTGGTGCGCGCACTGCGCAACGGGTCGGTATGCCTGAACCTGCGCACCGTCGAGCAGCAGGTCGGCATCGACGGGCTGCCGTGGCCCGCCGTCGACGATTGGTTCGGCGCCATCGCCGCGCACCCGCTGACCGGCCAGCCACCGGCGCTGCACATCGACGGAGACCTGCTGTACCTCGACCGGTACTGGCTCGAGGAGCAGCAGGTGTGCGGCGACATCCTGTCGATGACCGCCGGCAGGCCCACCCCGCCGTTGCCGGATCTGGACAGGCTCTTTCCGCCGGGTTTCGAGGAGCAGCGCGCCGCCGCGAAACTGGCGCTGTCGCAGGGTCTGACGGTGCTCACGGGCGGGCCGGGCACAGGGAAAACCACGACGGTCGCGCGCCTGCTCGCGCTCCTCACGAGTGGGACACGGCTGCGGATCGCGCTGGCGGCACCGACGGGGAAGGCGGCGGCGCGTCTGCAGGAGGCCGTGCAACTGGAGGTGGACAAACTCGACTCCACCGACCGCCAAGCGTTGTCCGGGCTGCACGCGACGACGTTGCACCGCCTGCTCGGGAGCCGCCCGGACACGTCGGCGCGGTTCCGGCACAACCGCCACAACAGGTTGCCGCACGACGTGATCGTCGTCGACGAGACGTCGATGGTGTCGCTGACGATGATGGCGCGACTGCTGGAGGCGGTGCGGCCGGAGGCCCGGCTCATCCTGGTCGGCGACCCGGACCAGTTGGCGTCGGTAGAGGCGGGTGCGGTCCTCGCCGACCTGGTCGACGGTCTCGGCCAGGACCGGATCGCGGAGTTGAAGACGTCGCACCGATTCGGCGAGTCGATCGGGCGGCTGGCCACCGCGATCCGCACCGGCGACGCGGACACGGTCATCGACGTGTTGCGCTCGGGCGGAGACCACATCGAATGGGTTGACACCGAGGAACCGTCCGAGCAGCTCCGTAAGGTTCTGGTGCCCAACGCGATTGCGTTGCGAACGGCGGCGGTTCTCGGTGATGGCGACGCGGCGTTGGGCATCTTGGCCGAACACCGGTTGCTGTGCGCGCATCGCCGCGGCCCGTTCGGGGTGCGGTACTGGAACCATCAGGTGGAGCGGTGGCTGTCGGAGTTGACCGGCGAGCCGATCTGGTCGACGTGGTACGCCGGGCGGCCGGTGTTGGTAACCGCGAACGACTACGGGCTCAACCTCTACAACGGCGACACGGGTGTGACGGTGCTGCGCGACGGGGTGCTGCGCGCGGTCATCGCCGGCACGGAACGGTTGGAGTTCGCGACCAGCCGGCTCGCCGAGGTCGACACCATGCATGCGATGACGATTCACAAGTCACAGGGCAGCCAGGCCGACGAGGTCACGGTGCTGCTGCCGCCCGAGGATTCGCGGCTGCTCAGCCGCGAGTTGTTCTACACCGCGGTGACCAGGGCGAAAGAGAAGATCCGGGTCGTCGGCCCGGAGGCCTCGGTGCGGGCCGCCGTGCAGCGCCGGGCCGTGCGCGCATCGGGCCTGGCCCGCCGCCTGCGCCCCTGACTTCTCCCGCGCCGCCCGCGCCCCGACCCTCGCCCGCCGCCTGACTTCTGGCGCGAACGTGGGTTACCCGCACACTAATCGCGCTTCGAAGTCAAGTGGTTGGTGCAACATTCGGGGTTCATGCTGCTGCTTGGGTGATGAGTGCGTTGAGTCG
>NZ_LZSW01000061.1:0-18076 GCF_001665615.1 Mycobacterium sp. 852014-52144_SCH5372336 | reverse complement strand
CTGGCCCGCATCTACGCCCAAGTCCTGGGCCTGGACCGCGTCGGCGTCGACGACTCCTTCTTCGAACTCGGCGGCGACAGCATCTTGTCGATGCAGGTCGTATCCCGCGCCCTCACCGCCGGTGTCATGGTCAAACCGCGCCAGGTGTTCGTCGAGCAGACGGTGTCTCGATTGGCGAGAGTGGCCAAACTCGCGTGGGTCGTGGTGCGAGACGACGGGAACGAGGCCGTCGAACACGTGCCGGCCACCCCGATCATGCGGTGGCTGCAGCGGGAGGACGGCGCGGTCGACCAGTTCAACCAGACCGTGGTGGTCGAGGCTCCCGCTGGGGTGACCGAGGCCGACGTGGTGGTGGTGCTGCAGGCGCTGTTGGATCGGCACGCCATGCTGCGGGCCCGCGTCGACGACGAATATGGCCGTGGCGCCGCTTGGTCGTTGACGGTGCCCGAAGCGGGGACGGTGCTGGCCGGCGGTTGCGTGCAAGCCGTGGAGGTGTTGTCCGACGCTGCCGTCGCCGAGGCTCGGTCGCGGTTGAACCCGGCGGCAGGCGCGATGGTCAGCGTGGTGTGGGCATCCGAGACCAACCAGCTGGCCATGGTGGTCCACCATCTGGCTGTCGACGGTGTGTCGTGGCGGATCTTGTTGGAAGACTTGAACGTTGCCTGGGCTCAGCACCGCAGTGGGCAGCCGATCCAATTGTCGGCGGGCGGAACGTCGTTTGCCCGGTGGGCGCGCCTGCTTGAGGAACACGCGCACGATCCTGCTGTCGTGGCCCAAGCCGAAATGTGGCGGCGCGTCGCCGCAACCCCTGCGGCGTTGCCGGCGGCGGAGCCGGGTGTGGATACCTTCGCCAACGCCGGACAGTTCTCTACCCAGCTCGATGCCCAGACGACGCGCATGCTGCTCGGTGAGGTGCCCGCGGCCTTCCATGCCGGGGTGCAAGACATTTTGTTGATTGCGTTCGGGCTCGCGGTTTCGGAGTTCCTCGGCAGTGGCGCCGCGGCGGTTGGCATCGACGTGGAGGGGCACGGCCGCGCCGACGATTTGGCCGATGATGTCGACCTGTCGCGCACGGTGGGCTGGTTCACCACCAAGTATCCGGTGTCGTTGACCGTGGGTGGTTTGTCGTGGGCGCAGGTGATCGCCGGGGATCCAGCGCTCGGCACGGTCATCAAGTCGGCCAAAGAAGACCTGCGCGCCATGCCCGACGGCCTGACGTACGGGGTTTTGCGCTATCTGAACTCCGATGTCGACCTGGACGGGCCGGACCCCCGAATCGGGTTCAACTACCTCGGACGGCTAGGTGCTGCCGCCGGTGAACTGTCGGATGAGTTCTGGCGCGTCAGCCCTGACAGCGGGGCTGTCGCCCGCGCAAGCTTGGACATCCCGTTGACGCTTCCGCACACGATCGATCTGAATGCCAGCACGGCCGACACCGAGTCGGGTCCGCAGTTGCACGCCAACTGGACCTGGGCGCCCTCGGCTGTCGAGGAGGCTCAGGTCAGCCGGCTGGGCCGACTGTGGTTCGAGGCGCTGGCCGGCATCTGCGCACACGTGCGACGCGGTGGTGCGGGTCTGACTCCGTCCGACATCACCCCGCTTCGGCTGAGCCAGCAGCAGATCGACGAACTGGAGCGGAGATACCGCATCGCGGATGTGTTGCCGTTGACCCCGCTGCAGCAGGGCCTGCTGTTCCACGCCAACGCGGCCCATGCCGCCGGTGACGACGTGTATGCGGTCCAGTTGGTGCTCACCGTTGCCGGTCCGCTCGACCAGTACCGGCTGCATGAGGCGGTGCGTACGGTGGTGCGTCGCCATCCGAACCTGGCCGCTCGGTTCAACGAGCAGTTCGACCAGCCGGTGCAGATCATCCCGCGTGATGCCGGGGCGGGGTGGCAGTACCTCGAGCTCGACGCCGCCGATGCCGAGAATGAGGCACAGCACATTCACGCAGCCGAACGGGCGGCGGTATTCGACCTCGCCGAAAATCCTGCGTTCCGGGTCGCTCTGATCCGCACCGCAGCGGACCGGCACCAGATCGTGATCACCAGCCACCACATCCTGATGGACGGTTGGTCGCTGTCGATCGTGCTCCAGGAGATGTTCGTCAGTTACTACGGGCAGCGGCTGCCGGCTGCGGTGCCGTACCGGCGGTTCTTCACCTGGCTGGCTGACCGCGACCACGGCGCCGCCCAGACGGCGTGGCGCCGAGTCTTGGACGGCTTCGCCACTCCGACCCTGGTCGCTGCTCCGGACCGGCTGGGCGTCGGGCCGCGGGACACTCGAACGTTCCGGATACCGCACGATGCGACCGGTGCGGTCAGCGAACTGGCGCGAACACATCGCACTACGGTCAGCACTGTGTTGCAGGGCGCCTGGGCGCTACTGCTGACCTGGTTGACCGGCGAGCACGACGTGGCGTTCGGCGTGACGGTGTCGGGTCGGCCCACAGAGGTGCCAGGTGCCGACTCGATGGTGGGCCTATTGATCAACACCGTGCCGATGCGGGCGAACACCGCGGCGGAGACCACCGTCGCCGAGCTGCTCGAACAGCTCCAGAGCCACTACAACGACACCTTCGAACACCAGCACTTGGCGCTGCGCAAGATCCATCGGTTCACCGGGCACGCCCAATTGTTCGACACCGTCTTCGTCTACGAGAACTACCCGTCTAACACCGCGGCGCTCTCGAGTGCCGACGACCTGGGCATCGTCGAGGTCTCCAACCGCGACTTCTACCACTATCCGTTGGCGGTTCAAGCCATACCCGGTCGTGAACTGGAACTGCGCGTTCAGTTCCGCACGGACATCTTCGACACTGCGGACATCGAATCGCTCATCGAACGGTTCCAGTGGGTGCTGTCGGCCATGACCGACGATCCCAACCGACAGCTGTCGACAATGAATTTGCTTGGCGGACAAGAGATGACCGACGTGGGTTCGGTGCTGGTAGCCGAAAATCGCAGCGCCGGTGCTGCCGATCGAGCGCCGGCTACCGTGACCGAGCGCGTAGTGGCCGGCATTTTCGCCCATGTTCTGGAAACAGACCACGTGGGCATCGATGAGTCGTTCTTCGATCTGGGTGGAGATTCGATTTCGGCGATGCGCGCGATCGCTGCGATCAACGCCGCCCTCGACAGCCGGCTCCCAGTGACCGCGCTGATCGACGATCCGTCGGTCAGGACCTTGAGTCAGCGGTTGACGACGTAGTAGGCGGGCGGCCGCCGCGGCACCGTCACCACACGTACGGCACCAGGCGGTGGCGAACCCTCTCGGTGTACTCGGGGTATCCGTCCAGCTCCGCCCTCAGCATGTTCTCCTCATCGCGGATGCGGAAGGTGAGGATGGCCACGCCGAGGATGACGAAGACGAGCCCGACGTAGGAGCCCAGCGCCAACGGTATGCCGACCATGAGGATCACGTTGCCGGTGTACATGGGATGCCGCACCATCCCGTAAAGGCCGGTGGAGATGAGCGTCTGGCCTTCCTCCACGCGAACCGTCGCGGCCGCATGGCTGTTCTGAATGACCACCAGCATCATCACAGTCATGCCGACGGCCACCAGAATGATGCCCACTATGCAGATCGACGTGGGCACCGATGACCAGGCAAAGCGATGGTCGAGTGCGCTGACTGCCAGCATCGACGCGAGGGTCAACCACGAGCCGGCCATGACGAACTTCTGGGTCCTGCGCGATTCTGCCGACGGACCCCCACGCATCCGCCGCTCGAGCGCGACCGGATTTTTTCGCATCAGGTAGATGCTGGGAATCCACCCCGACAGGGCGAACACGACGAGGAAGACCCACGCTTGCCAGTAGTCGAAGGTGCCTGCTGCGAGGAACAGGATCAGTCCGAACGTGGCAGGTTCGACCAAACCGAACGCCAACATCTTGGGAGTGGTCTTCAACGATTCCCCTTCTAATCGTCGGCTACCGCGAGCCGGTCTCTCGCTTGTAAAGTACCGTCCCCCAAGAGCGACTGTGAGCGTGAACCGACTGTTCTGCCCGCCACCGCCGGTTGCGGGTCGTGACGACTGATCGCCCGAACTCGGTGAAGATCCGCTCGATATCATCCATGAATCCCGGTAACCACAGGTCCCTCGTGTCGAACGGAGGCGCATGTCTGCACGAGTCGAGGAGTTGGAGTTCCAGGCAGAGGCCCGCCAACTCCTGGAATTGCTGATCCACTCGGTCTACTCCAATAAGGATTCGTTCCTGCGGGAGCTGATCTCGAATTCCTCCGACGCGCTGGACAAGCTGCGGCTGGAGGCGCTGCGCAACAAGGACCTGGACGTCGACACCTCCGATCTGCATATCGAGATCGTCCCCGACAATGAGGCCCGCACCCTGACCGTCCGCGACAACGGCATCGGCATGACCCACGACGAGGTCGTCGAGCTCATCGGCACGCTCGCCAGGTCGGGCACCGGCCAGCTCCGGCAGCAGTTGCACGAGGCGAAGAACGCCGCCGCCGCCGAGGAACTGATCGGTCAGTTCGGCATCGGCTTCTATTCGACGTTCATGGTCGCCGACAAGGTCGAGCTGCTCACCCGCAAGGCCGGCGAGAGCGAGGCGACCCGGTGGGTCTCGAGCGGCGAGGCCACCTACACCATCGAATCCGTTGAGAACGCGCCCCAGGGCACCTCGGTCACCCTGCACCTCAAGCCCGAAGACACCGAGGACCAGCTGCACGACTACACCTCGGAGTGGAAGATCCGGGAGCTGGTCAAGAAGTACTCCGACTTCATCGCCTGGCCCATCCGGATGGACGTTGAGCGCCGCACCCCGCCGGAAGAAGAGGGCGGTGAGGAGACCGTCACTGTCGAGACGCAGACCCTCAACTCGATGAAGGCGCTGTGGGCCAAGTCCAAGGACGAGGTCTCCGACGAGGAGTACAAGGAGTTCTACAAGCACATCGCGCACGCCTGGGACGACCCTCTCGAGGTGATCGCGATGAAAGCCGAAGGCACCTTCGAGTACCAGGCCTTGCTGTTCATCCCGTCGCAAGCGCCGTTCGACCTGTTTACCCGCGACGCCAAGGTCGGCATCCAGCTGTACGTGCGGCGCGTGTTCATCATGGGCGACTGCGAAGACCTCATGCCGATGTACCTGCGCTTCGTCAAGGGTGTCGTCGACGCACAGGACATGTCGCTCAACGTCTCTCGGGAGATCCTCCAACAGGACCGGCAGGTCACCGCGATTCGCCGCCGGCTGACCAAGAAGGTCCTGTCGACGATTCAGGAGTTGCAGTCCGAACGGCCCGAGGACTACCGCACGTTCTGGACCCACTTCGGACCCGTCGTCAAAGAGGGTTTGATGTCGGATTTCGACAACCGCGACACCCTGCTGCGAATCTCGTCGTTCGCCTCCACCCACAGCGACGAGGAACCCACCACCCTGACTCAGTACGTCGAGCGGATGAAGGACGGCCAAGAGCAGATCTTCTACGCCACCGGACAGTCGCGTGAGCAACTCATGAAGTCGCCTCATCTGGAAGCGTTCCGCGCCAAGGGTTACGAGGTGTTGCTGCTCACCGATCCGGTCGACGAGGTTTGGGTGGCCTCTGTGCCGGAGTTCGACGGCAAACCGCTGCAGTCGGTCGCGCGCGGCGAGGTCGACCTCGACTCGGACGAGGAGAAGAGCGATGCCGAGCGCGAGGAACAGCAGAAGGAGTTCGCAGAGTTGCTCGACTGGTTGAAGGAGACGCTGAGCGAGCACGTCTCCGAGGTCCGGCTGTCCACCCGTCTCACCGACTCCCCGGCGTGCCTGATCACCCCGACCTTCGGCATCACACCCGCACTCGCCCGCATGTACCGGGCCTCCGGGCAGACGGTGCCGACCTCGAAGCGCATCCTCGAACTCAACCCGAAGCATCCGCTCGTCACGGGTCTGCGGGAGGCGCACAAGAACAGCGCCGACGCTGCTGAACTGAACGACGCTGCCGCACTGACCGACACCGCAGAATTGCTCTACGGAACGGCCCTGCTGGCCGAAGGCGATTTGCCCGACGACCCGGCCAAGTTCGCCGGACTGATCGCCGAACGCCTCGCCCGCACCATGTAAACGAGTTACCGAACCGGGTATCCCGTATGTGCCCTGGTCAGCGGCACGGGAAGCCGTTGACCTCATCCATTGTTGAGGTTCTACGGTGATTTCATGAGCATGGAAACGGTCGCGCGGCAGACGCTGTACCGGCAGTCGCATGCCCGCGGCGGCGATCTGCGGTCGCTGCTGAACTCGGCGTTGCTGCGTCGCATCTGGCGTTTCGCTGCCCGCCATCATCCTCGGTTGCGCGCGTTCGTCGCGGTCAGCGTGGTCTCCGCGCTCCTCGGCGTCGCTACCCCCGTGCTGGCCGGCAAGGTCGTCGACGCCATCACGGCAGGTTCGGCACGCACGGTTCTGCTGCTGGCTGCTGTCATCGCGGCGGTGGCCGTTGCCGAGACTGCCGCCTCGCTGGTGACGAGGTGGTTGTCGTCGACGATCGGTGAGGGCCTCATTCTCGATTTGCGCACCGCGGTCTTCGACCACGTGCAGCGGATGCCGGTCGCCTTCTTCACCCGCACGCGGACCGGCGCGCTGGTGAGCCGGCTCGGCAACGATGTGATGGGGGCGCAACGCGCCTTCTCCGACACCCTCTCCGGTGTGGTAGCCAACCTCGTCACGCTCACGCTGACATTGGTGGTGATGCTGTCGATCTCGTGGCAGGTCACCCTGCTCTCGCTGGTGCTCGTGCCTCTGTTCATCGTTCCCGCCCGCCGGATCGGTCGCACGATGGCTCGGCTGTCCCGCGAGGCCGCCACCCACAACGCGACCATGAATACGCAGATGACCGAACGGTTCTCGGCGCCCGGTGCCACACTGGTCAAGCTGTTCGGCGATCCGGCGACCGAATCGCGCGAGTTCTCGCTGCGGGCCGGCCGCGTCCGCGACATCGGCGTGAAAACCGCGATGCTGCAGTCGGTCTTCATGAACTCGCTGACGTTCATGTCGGCGTTGGCGCTCGCGCTCGTCTATGGGCTCGGCGGCGCGCTGGCCATCGGCGGCCACTTGCAGGCAGGCGCGATCGTGTCCCTGGCACTGCTGTTGACCCGCCTGTACGCGCCCCTGACCGCACTGGCCAACGCCCACGTCGAGATCGCCAGCGCGCTGGTGTCCTTCGAGCGGGTCTTCGAGGTGCTCGACCTCGAACCGCTCATCGAGGAGAAGGCAGAAGCCGTCGCGATCCCCGCCGGTCCGGTGGCGGTGCAGTTCGACGATGTGCGGTTTTCGTACCCGTCGGCGGACAAGGTGTCGCTGGCCTCGCTGGAGGAGGTCGCCGAACTCGACATCCGCGGCGGTGACGAAGTGCTGCACGGCATCTCGTTCACCGCGCGACCCGGGCAGATGGTGGCTCTGGTGGGTTCGTCGGGGGCGGGCAAGTCGACGATCGCGTCACTGCTCGCCCGCCTCTACGACGTCGACTCCGGCGCGGTCACACTCAACGGCGTGGATGTCCGCGACGTGTTGTTCGTGTCGCTCAAGGACACCGTCGGCGTGGTGACTCAGGACGGCCACCTGTTCCACGAGTCGATCCGGGCCAACCTGAAGCTTGCGGCGCCCGATGCCACCGATGACCAACTGTGGGAGGCGCTCGAGCGGGCGCGGCTCGCCGATGTGGTCGCCGAGATGCCCGACGGCCTCGACACCGTGGTCGGTGAGCGGGGCTACCGCTTGTCCGGCGGACAGCGCCAGCGGTTGACGATCGCGCGGCTGCTGCTGGGTCGATCCCGGGTCGTCGTGCTCGACGAGGCCACCGCATCGCTGGACTCCGAATCGGAGGCCGCCGTTCAGCAAGCCCTCGGCGAAGCGCTCGCCGGTCGGACATCGATCGTGATCGCGCATCGCCTGTCGACCGTGCGCGCGGCCGATCTGATCCTGGTCGTGGAGGACGGGCGCATCGTCGAGCGGGGCACCCATTTCGAATTGCTCGCCAACCGAGGCCGGTACGCCGAGTTGTACGAGACACAGTTCGGATCCCAGGAATCTGCAGCGGCATGACCACGCGTTATCCGTTTGCCCAGCGTGGGAAGATGGACTAAGTGGTTGACCCCGAAGTTCTGGCCCTGCGCTCAGCGCCGGCTATCGCCCCGCCACCGCAACGCCGACGCGCGAGCTCGGACCTGTGGCGGATGCTGCCGTACCTGATGCCGTATCGGGCGCGCTGGATCGCGATGGTCACCGTCGCCATCGCCAGCCTCGCCGCCACCGTGTCGATCCCGCTGATGACCAAGGCCGTCATCGACGGTCCGGTGCGCCACCAGGATCAGCAGGGGCTGTGGCTGCTCGGCACCGCCGCGATGGGCATCGGCATCACCGAGGCGGTGCTGTGGTTCATCCGCCGATGGCTGGCGGCACGCGCGACCATGGGTGTCGAGGCCGACATCCGCAAGGACCTCTACGCGCGGCTGCAGGTGCTGCCGATGAGCTTCCACGGACGCTGGCAGTCCGGCCAGCTGCTGTCGCGAATCATGAACGACCTCAGCACGATTCGCCGCTTCATGTCCTTCGGCTTGCTCTTCCTGCTACTCAACGGACTGCAGATCACCGTCGTGACGGCCATTCTGCTGGCGATGTACTGGCCGCTGGGCGTGGTCGTGGTGGTGTCGATCGTGCCGATCACACTGACCGTGCTGCATTTTCAACAGGAGTACACCCGCCTGTCGCGGTTGGCCCAGGATCAGGCGGGCCACGTCGCCACCCACGTCGAGGAATCGGCGCTCGGGCTGCGGGTGGTCAAATCCTTCGGGCGCGAGGACTACGTCTACGACCGCTTCGACGACCAACTCACCGATCTCTATGACACGCAGATCAATCGCGTCTCGGTCTCGGCGAAGTTCTGGACGTTGCTCGAAGTCATCCCCAACCTGACGTTGATCGTGGTGCTCGGTTTTGGGGCCTACGCCGCCGGCGAGGGTCACGTGACCCTCGGCACGCTGGTCGCGTTCATCACGATGATGCTGTCGCTGGTCTGGCCGATCGCCTCCTTGGGCTTTTTGTTGTCGATGACGCAGGAGTCGTTCACCGCCGCGAACCGGATCACCGAGATCTTCGATACGCCAATCGATATCGTCGACGGTCCCGTCGACCAACCGCCGAGCGGCGGACGCCTGGAACTCATCGACGTCGGATTCCGATTCCCCGACTCGGACGAGTTCGCGCTGCGCCATGTCACGGTCACCGTCGAACCGGGGGAGACGCTCGCGCTCGTCGGGTCGACGGGGTCGGGGAAGTCGGTGCTGGCCGCCCTCGTGTCTCGCCTGTACGACGTGTCCGAGGGTTCCATCCGCATCGACGGGCGCGACATTCGCGAATTCACCCTGCCCGCGCTGCGTGAAACGGTGGCCACGGCCTTCGAGGACCCGACGCTGTTCTCCATGTCGGTCGCCGAGAACCTGAGGCTCGGACGCCCGGACGCCTCCGATGACGACCTGGCCGAGGCGATCGATGTCGCGGCCGCCCACTTCGTCTACGACCTGCCCTTCGGCCTCGAGACCCGCATCGGTGAACAGGGCATGAGCCTGTCCGGTGGGCAACGGCAGCGGCTGTCACTGGCGCGCGCGATACTGGCGGCGCCCAAGATCCTCGTGCTCGACGACACGCTGTCCGCGCTCGACGTGCACACCGAAGCAGTCGTCGAGGAGGCGCTGCGCCGGGTGCTGCACTCCGTCACCGGAATCGTTGTGGCGCATCGCGCGTCGACGGTCCTGCTTGCCGACAGGGTGGCCCTGCTAGAGGGCGGCACCATCACCCATGTCGGCACCCACGCCGAGCTGCTCGCCGAGGTGCCGCAGTACCGGTACCTGTTGGCCGCCGATGACGAGCTGGCCGACGGCACCGAGCGTGCGTGCGCGTGGGAGGACGATCGGGACCGCAGCCGCCTCGACCACGCTGTCGAGGAGCAGGAGGCGCTGCACCGCGACCCCGCGCAGCGACGGTTCGCCGCTTCGGAGGCCGAACGCCGATGACCGCCACCGACACCACTGATACCGCGACACCAGAATGGCGCGGCAAGTTCGAAGAACACCAAGACGACCTGCCGATCGACGAGACCATCGACCGACGCCGCGAGGCCCGTTCACTTCTCGGCGACCTGCTGCGCCCCTACCGCTTCACCGTCGGGCTGCTCGCCCTCGTCGTGGTCGTGGAGAACGCCGCGCGTCTGTCGGTTCCGATCCTCGTACAGCGCGGCATCGACCGGGGCATCCCGCCGATCGTCGAAGGCGGGCCGGCCCACACGCTGCTGATGATCGTCGGCACCCTCGCGATCGTCGTGGCGGTGCAGGCCACCAGTCGGATGTTCTTCCTCCGCCGCTCCGGGCGCATCGGGCAGAAAGTGCTTCTGGAGTTGCGCCGCAGGGTGTTTCGGCACTTCCAGCGCCTGGACATCGCCTTCCACGACCGGTACACCTCGGGGCGGGTGGTGAGTCGGTCCACCAACGACGTCGAAGCCATCCAGGACATGCTCGAGACCGGCTTCGACAGCCTGGTCACCGCGGTGCTCACGCTGTTCGGCACAGCGGTCCTGCTCGTCGTGCTCGACTGGCGGCTCGGGTTGATGTGCCTGGGCGCCTTCCCGGTCTTGATCGGGCTGGTGTGGTGGTTCCGCAACGAGTCGGCGAGAACGTATCGGCGGGTACGCGAAAGCGCCGCGTTGGTGATCGTGCAGTTCGTCGAGACGATGACGGGCATCAAGGCCGTGCAGGCCTACCGCCGCGAACCGCGCAACCAGCAGATCTTCGAAGGCATCGCCGACCGCTACAAGGCCGACAACGAGCGCACCTTCCAACTGCTCGCGATCTTCATGCCGGGGGTCAAACTCGTCGGCAACCTCACCACCGGCGTGGTGCTGCTGTACGGCGGCTACCGCGTCCTGAACGGACAGATGACCATCGGCACGCTGACCGCGTTCCTGCTGTACCTGCGCATGTTCTTCGAACCGATGCAGGAGATCTCGCAGTTCTTCAACACGTTCCAGTCGGCGGCGTCGGCCCTCGAGAAATTGGCTGGGGTGCTCGCCCAGCGCCCGGGTATCAAGGACCCGAAGAACCCCGTGACGCTGACCCACGTGCGCGGCGAGATCGCCTTTCGCGATGTGCGATTCCAGTACGTCGCCGACCGCCCGGTCCTGCCGGGGTTGACGCTCGAGGTGCCTGCGGGCCAGACCGTCGCGCTGGTCGGCACCACCGGCGCCGGAAAGACCACGATCGCCAAGCTGATCGCGCGGTTCTACGATCCGACCTCTGGCTCGGTGACGCTGGACGGCGTTGACCTGCGCGACCTTTCGCAGAGCGAACTGCGCCGCCACGTCGTGATGGTCACCCAGGAGAACTTCATGTTCGACGGCACCATCGCCGACAACATCCGGTTCGGCCGGCCAGACGCCACCGACGCCGAGGTCGCCGCCGCGGCCGAAGCCGTCGGCGCCGACCGCTTCATCGGGGCACTCCCCGAGGGATACGACACCGATGTCGCAAAACGTGGCGGCCGGCTCTCTGCGGGGCAGCGGCAACTCGTCGCGTTCGCGCGGGCGTTCCTTGCCGATCCCGCGGTGCTGATCCTCGATGAGGCGACGTCGTCGTTGGACATCCCCAGCGAGCGGATGGTTCAGCGAGCGCTCGAGACCGTGCTCGCCGATCGCACCGCGTTGGTGATCGCGCACCGCTTGTCCACCGTCCAGGTCGCCGACAGGGTGCTGGTGCTCGAGCACGGCAGAATCGTCGAGGACGGCACACCCGCCGAACTGATCGCCCGCTCGGGCGGTCACTACGCCGCGCTGCACCGCGCGTGGGTGGAGTCGCTGGCTTAGCCGTTGCCGCCGAAACTGAAGAGATGCGCGAGAATCGCGCGAAATCTCGTGCACAAGCTCAGATTCGGTGCGGGGAGCGGGAGCGGGCGCGGTGCTAAGCCTGCGCCAGCAGTGCTTCCAACTTCTCGTTGACCGCGGGAAGCTCGGAGGTGAGCATCGAGATGATCCGATCGCGTGCCCGTTCGCTGACGTTGGCGGTCACATGGTGCAACGCGTTGAGCCGCGCCGCGTCCACCCACGCCATCATCTCCGGGTCGGAGAACCACTGCAGCTGGTTCTCGTTGAAGATCAACATCATCCGCAGCCAGTCGACCGGGACGTGCGGGTAAGGCACTGGCCGGCACAACGCATTGCGGGCGTCGTCGTCGGCATACGCCGTCTCGACGTGAGCAATGACGGCCGCACTGAACGCCGGCTGACACGTGCGCACCGTCTGCAGCGCGATGTGGTCGCCGTCGAAGATCGTCGTTACCGGCTCCTTGCCCAAACCGTCTGCGGTGCAGTCGATGTAGAGCACCGAGTCGCCGACCTCACGCACCCCGTCGTCGAGCGCGATCCGCCCGTGCTCGATCGCCCGGACGTGGCCCATCCGCACGACGTCGGTGATGCGGCGCAGCTCCGACAGCTCGGCCTGCGACAGGATCGCGCACCGATACATCGTCGGCTCCACGGACCGGTCGATACGTTGCAGGCAGCCCTTGTCCTCGAGCCGCTCGAACAGATCCGGAAGCGACTCCGCCTCCCGCACCGCGAGCAACTGGTTGGCGAAATCCCCGATCGTGTGCTTCGCGAACTGCCGGCCGGGTTGAATGGCCGCCCGGTCCAGCACCCACGACTCGCGGGGCTTGATCCACGTCATCCGCTCCGGCGTGACGCCGTGCCGCAACAGCCAAAGGCACGAGTCCATCGCCGTCTTGCCCGCTCCCACAACGACATAGCGGTCACGCGGGTCCGGCAGCCGCGGCAGGCTGTTGGGTGGCACGACATGGACACCGTCTGCGATGTCATAGGACGGGCGCCGCATCGACGGCACGACGACCTCGACCCGCGTCGTGACCACCCGCCGCGCCGTCACCTCGATGTCCTCGCCGCCGAATGTGCGCACCCGCCCGTCGCCGAGATACTCGCTCATCGGCAGATACGTCACCCGACCGGTCGGCAGCAGGTGCTGGGTCATCACCGCGTCGAAGTACGCGCACACCTCGGCGCCGCTGGCCAGCTCGTAATAGCCTGCGTTGAGCCCGAATTGGTCAACGGTGTCGCTGCCCAGCCCCCGCGAGTTCACTCCGTAGTAGGCCGACGGCTGGTGCAGCCGCACGAACGGGTACGCCGTCGTCCAGTGACCGCCGGGCTGGTCGTTGCGGTCGACCACCACGACCGTCGCATCCGACTCGTGGACCAACGTGTCGGTGAACGCGAGCCCCATCGCGCCCGCCCCCACGACCAAGTAGTCGGCCTCCAGCGTCCTGCCCATCTATCGCACGCTATCGAAGAACTTCGTGACGTCGTCGACGTACAGGTCGGGCTGCTCGAACGCCGCGAAGTGGCCACCGCGCGGCATCGTCGTCCAATGGGTGATGTTGTATCCGTTCTCGCACCAGTCGCGCGGGGCCTGCAGGATCTCTTTGGGAAAGGACGCGACGCCGGTCGGGAGTTCGACGCGGTCGAACCCGCCGAACGCGTTGAAGCTCTCCCAGTAGAGCCGGGCCGACGACGCACCCGATGCGGTCAGCCAGTACAGCATCACGTTGTCCAGGAGTTCGTCTTTGGTCAGCACGTTCTCCGGATGGCCGTCGCAGTCCATCCACGACCAGAACTTCTCCACGATCCACGCCAGCTGCCCGACCGGGGAATCGACGAGGCCGTAGCCGAGGGTCTGCGGACGGGTGGACTGCTGTTTGGAATAACCCGAATCCCACTTCTGGTAGTACGCGCCACGTTCCAGCGCCCGCTTCTCCTCTTCGGTCGGATTCTCGAGCTTGCCGGGCGGGAACCCGAGCGGCATGTTCAGGTGGATCGCTTTGCAGCGGCCCCCGTTGCGGCCGATCTGCGTGGTGACCGCGGCACCCCAGTCGCCGCCCTGCGCGCCGAACCGGTCATAGCCCAGCTCACCCATCAGGGTGTCCCAGGCCGAGGCGATCTTCTCGATGCCCCAACCTGTTTCGGTGGGCTTTCCGGAGAAGCCGTAACCCGGCAGCGACGGGCAGACCACGTCGAAGCCGCGCTCGGTGAGCGGTTCGATCACCTTGTGGAACTCGACGATCGACCCCGGCCAGCCGTGGGTGATCAGCAACGGGAACGCATCGGCCTGCGACGAGCGCTGATGGATGAAGTGGATGTCGAGCCCGTCGACCTCGGTGGTGTAGTGGTCGAACCGGTTCAACGCCGCCTCGCGGGCCCGCCAGTCGTAACCCTCGGCCCAGTACTCGGCCAGTTCGCGGGTGTAGGCCAGCGGAATGCCCTGACTCCAGTCGTCGACGCATTCGGCCTCGGCCCACCGCGTTCGGCGCAACCGCGACTGCAGGTCGGCGAGGTCGTCATCGGGAATCGCGATGCGGAACGGGCGGATCGCTGCCATGTCCGGATCCTGTCACGGGATGAATTCCTGCGACCGCGGGAGTCGATATCTGTATGACGGCGATCGCAACAGTGGGACGGCGGGCGTGCGCCGTGCTCGCGGCCAGCTCGGCCTGCCTACACGCGACGATGCTCGGTCATGCGGAGACCCCGGTCGCGGCGACGCTGATGGCGGCGATGGTCGGGGCATGCCTGTTCTGCGCGCGTGACCTGTGGCGCGACGGGCGCCAGCGCACCTGGGTAGCCGTCGCGCTGATGAACCTGGCGATGATCGCGCTGCATCTGCCCGGGCCCGGCCATCACCACGGTGCGGCGGCGACCAACGGCCCCTCGACCGTGATGGCCGTGGCCACAGTGGTCGCCATGGTCGAGGCGGGCATCGCCGCGGCCGTGCTGTACGGGCACAGCCGGGCGACGGTGGTGGAGTTCAGCGGTAGACCAGACCGCTGAGCCTGCGCGCCAGGCCGTTGCGCACCGCGGGCACGAGCCCGGCCAGCCGGATCGCCGTGTTGCGGATCGGGCGCGCGGCGCGGGGGAGGGTGGCCAGCCGGGTGAGGCGATCGGTCATCTCCACGACCTCCTGCGCGATGGGGCGCCGCGACTCGCTGTAGTCGTCGAGCCGGGCGTCGGGTTCGCCTGCGAGAACAGCGGTCAGCGCGTCGGCGAGTGCCACCGCGTCCTGGATACCGAGGTTCATGCCCTGCCCGCCGGCGGGACTGTGCACATGCGCGGCGTCACCGGCCAGCAGCAGCCGGCCCGCGCGGAAGGTGTCGGCGACCCGGTGGTGAACGCGGAAGCGTGAACCCCAGATCACCGCGTTCACCGTCGGCGCCGCGGCGCCGATACGGGCGTCGAGGATCTGCTGAACGAACGCCTGCGATGGCTCCTCGGGTGCCTCGGCGACCGGCGCGACGATCCGATGAACGCCGTCGGGCAGCGGTGCCACCACGGTCAGCCCCTCCTTGGCCCAGTACAGGATGACCTCGTCGGAGGGCGCGCGGCCGGTGAGCCGGACGTCGGCGAGCACGAACGACTCGTCGTACACGCTGCCCTCGAACCCGATCTGAGCCTGCTCCCGCACGAGGCTGCGGATTCCGTCGGCGCCGACGACGTAGCGTGCGCGGATGGCGTCGCCGTCGTCGAACGTCGCGGTGACGCCGGTCCGATCCTCGGCGAGCGCGGTCAGGGTCTTCGGGCGCAGCACACGACCGCCGACTTCCTCCAGTCGCTCGAGCAACAGGCGTTCGGTGGTGGCCTGCGACACCATCAACGAATACGGATACTCGGTCGGCAGCCCGCTGAAGTCGACCGGGATCAGCGTGCGGCCGCGGTCGCGGATCGTGAACCGCGCGGCCTGCACGCCCTCTTTGACCAGCCGCCTGGCCACGTCGAACCCTTCGAGCACCTCGAGTGTGCGGGCATTGACCACCGCTGCGCGCGACGTGTTGGCGCCCGCGGCCTGGCGATCGACCACCGTCGTCGCCACGCCGTGCGAGACCAACGCGACCGCCGCGGCCAGTCCGGTCGGGCCCGCCCCGACGATCAGGACATCGGTGTCGTGGGTGTTCATCGTCCTCTCCTTCCGCCGGCCGTCTATGCCAACGCTTGTTGGCATCAACTATGTGCTCCGGTTCAGCTTTTGTCAACACTTGTTGGCCTACACTTGTTGGCATGCGGAGATCCTCGGAGCAGACCAAGGCGGTCATCCTGGCGGCAGCACGCGACCGGTTCGCTCGATCGGGTTTCGAACGAGCCACCATCCGGGCCATTGCCGCGGACGCCGGCATCGACCCGTCGATGGTGATGCGGTATTTCGGCAACAAGAACCAGTTGTTCGCGGCGGCCGCCGACTTCGACCTGCAGATCCCCGACCTGTCCGGTGTCGATCCCGGTGACGTCGGGGCCAGCCTGGTGTCCCACTTCATGAACCGGTGGGAGCGCGATGAGGCGCTGATCGTGCTGCTGCGGTCGAGCGCGACGAACAACGATGCGGCGCAACGGATGAGCGACATCTTCACCCGGCAGCTGCTGCCCGTCGTCGCCGCGATCAACCCCGTCGCAACCGAGCGGCGGGCGGTGTTGATCGCCACGCAGACACTGGGGCTGGCGCTGTGCCGGTACGTGCTGCAGCTACCGCCGATCGTCGCGATGTCGCACGAGGAGATCGTCGCGGCGGTGGGACCGACAGTGCAGCGTTATCTGGACGCCCCGTAATAATCGGCGGTGATGTGGACCCCGACGCTCATTTCCATTGCCGCCGCCACGCTGCTGGCCTGTGTCGTGTTCGGAGGCGGCCTTTATGAGACCGTCGTCGTCGACCCTGCCTGGCCCAAGCGGCCCGGCATCATCCAGGCGCACAACGGCGGTCTCTCGCGCCGCCGGTTCTGGATCCCGGCGCACACCGCGTTCGAGGTGCTGCTCGTCGTCGCGCTCATCGCCGCGTGGTCCTACGCCGACGTGCGTACCGCGTTGCTGGTGGCGCTGGCCAGCCATGCGGTGATGCGGGTGTGGTCGCTGGTCGACGTCATACCGAAGGCGGTGGCGTTCGAGAGGGGCGATCCTGCGGAGGTCGACGAGGCCGCGGCGGTGCGCTGGACCCGGCGAAGCTGGCTGCGGTTGCCGCTTGACCTCGTCACCTGCATCGCGATGCTCGCTGCGCTGGCGCTCGCATAGACCGGTCGATCAACGGGCATAGCTAGGCCATGAGTGAGGACGCCGGCTGCGCGCCGCAGGAGGATCCGCAGGCCTCCGAGATGATCGACCGGCTGCAACAACAGACAGGACGGAACCAATCATGATCTCGACCGAGGATGTACGCACGCTGCTGCAGTCCGAAGAGAGGAATGCCATCCTGGTCGTCGTCGAAGGCCGGGTGGAGGTGATCGGTGCGGGCCGGCTCGCCTCGGCCGACTACCGCGGCGCCCTCGAGGTGGCGTCCCGCGACGACCTGGTGCAACGCATCGGTGAGGCGCCGTCCGACCGCGAAATCGAAGAGCAGGCAGCACAACTGGACACCGCGGTCTCCGAGCTGGGCGGCTGAATAGCCAGGGGCGAATTACAACCCCATCAGCAGCCCCAATCATTTCAGAGGCAAGTATCAACGCGTTCTCAGCACGCGCGATGCGTTGTACTCCACGCCAGCGCAATACATTATGATTCCGCAAAGTCGCCGAATTTCCGCGACGCCGGCATCAGAAATTTGTACTGGGTTTGGCCAGTTGTGCCATCTGAGCAGCTATGATTCGGTAACTTTATTTTCCTGCGCACCTATATCTGGTTGCGAATCAAAGGAATTAGCTAGTGGTCTCGAGATTTGGGCGGTGCCTTTGTAGCGCAGTTTCGTCCAAGCTCGCCGAGGAATAGCTGAAAGCATAGGGTTTTCCCCGATTCGTCAGCCGGTTACCTGGGCTTACCGTCGATTCAACAATCACCGGTAGGGGCGGTCATGGGTTATTCGCGGTATGTGGGCCGGATCGGTGCGTTGGCCGTGGCCTTGGGTGTGGGATCGGCTGTGGCGTCGTCGTCGGGTGTGGTGTGGGCCCAGACCGACGGTGGAGATACCGCGTCGGTGGACTCCAGCGTCGGTGCGGTGGGCTCTGATGTGGGTGCCGGGGCGCCGGTCGCTACCGAAGTCGAGTCGCCGTCGGGTCAG
>NZ_LZSW01000060.1:0-527 GCF_001665615.1 Mycobacterium sp. 852014-52144_SCH5372336 | reverse complement strand
TCGCCGTCGATTCCGGGGTTGTTCGCCGCGCAGGTTTCGCGTGCCCCTGAGGCGGTGGCGGTGAGTTTCGAGGGTCGCTCGATGACTTACCGTGAGTTGGATGAGGCGTCGAATCGGTTGGCGCACTTGCTGGTTGAGTATGGTGCGGGTCCGGGTCAGCGGGTGGCGTTGCTGGTTGGGCGCTCGGCGCAGGCGGTGACGGCGCTGTTGGCTGTGCTCAAGACCGGGGCGGCGTACTTGGCGATCGATCCTGCCCATCCCGATGCGCGTATTGAGTTCATGCTCGCCGATGCCGCGCCGGTTGCTGCGGTGAGCACCGCGGAGTTGGCCCACCGGCTTGGCCGGTGTGATCGGCCGATCGTCGACCTCGACGATGTGCGCCTCGACGATTATCCGTCTGCAGGTTTGCCTGCTCCTGATGTCGATGATGTGGCGTATCTGATTTACACCTCGGGTACTACCGGCAAGCCCAAGGGTGTGGCGGTCACGCACCGCAATGTGGCGTGTCTGTTGGAGGCGTTGGACTC